>CAIXZI010000549.1 GCA_903923915.1 uncultured Bacteroidota bacterium | reverse complement strand
GTTATTAATACTCTTTTTTTAGCTATCTACCTGAAAAGCAATAATTACCCTACAAAATTAAACATTGTTAGTAAACTATTTAGTTAATAAAAAACAAAATTGAGGAGGCTTAATTTATGTGTTAAACTCGCTAACATCATCTCATTCTTTTTTATGTTGAGTTGGGTTATGAACAGAAAAACTTCTCCTAAAAAACTTAATGAACATTTAACGTTTTAATAATACTTAGTTTCTAACAAGTAGTTAGTGTTTTAAGGTGCCTGATGTTTATAAGTATAAAGTTCTTATAAAATAGTCAACACAAAATTAGTGGGTTTTTAACAGGGTTTATTAACTTTGCCTCATAAATTTTTATACTTATTTTTTATGCAAGACTTGTTTGAGAAGATTAAAAAGAATATGGGATCTATCGGTCAGTATTCAAAAGAGAGCCATGGATACTTTACTTTCCCTAAACTTGAAGGAGATATTTCGCCACGCATGGTATTTCGTGGTAAAGAACGCTTAAACTGGAGTTTAAACAACTATTTAGGTCTTGCTAACCACCCCGAAGTGCGTAAAGCAGATGCTGAAGCAGGCGCTAAATACGGTTATGCCATACCAATGGGTGCCCGCATGATGAGCGGAAACAGCAACTTGCACGAACAATTAGAGAAAGAACTGGCTGCTTTAGCGCAAAAACAAGACGCTATATTAGTAAACTTTGGTTACCAGGCTATGGCAAGTGCTATAGATTGTTTGGTAGACCGTCATGATGTTATTGTATACGATGCCGAATCTCACGCTTGTATATTAGATGGAGTGCGCTTACACATGGGTAAACGTTTTGTATTTCCTCACAACGATATTGAAAGCTGCGAAAAACAACTGCAACGCGCCACTAAAATGGTGCAAGAAACCGGAGGATCTATTTTAGTAATTACCGAAGGTGTGTTTGGTATGAGCGGCGACCAAGGAAAACTTAAAGAAATTATAGAACTTAAAAAGAAATACCAGTTCCGTTTATTTGTTGATGATGCACACGGAGTAGGCACTATGGGTAAAACCGGTGCCGGTACCGGCGAAGAGCAAGGTTGTCAGGATGGAATAGACCTTTACTTTGGCACTTTTGCAAAAAGCTTTGCTTTAATTGGCGGTTTTATTGCGGCCGATGAAGCTGTGGTTACTTACCTGCGTTATAACATGCGCTCGCAAATATTTGCTAAAGCTTTACCAATTGCTTTGGTGGCCGGACTTTTAAAACGCCTTGAACTTATACGTAACCACCCCGAATACCGCACCAAACTCTGGGAAATTACACGTGCTTTACAAAATGGGTTAAAAACAGCAGGCTTTAATTTAGGCGCAACCAATACGCCTGTAACACCTGTTTACTTAAATGGTACAGTTGATGAAGCTACTAATATGACTTTTGAGCTGCGCGAAACATATAACATCTTCTGTTCTATTGTGGTTTACCCGGTTATACCAAAAGGACAAATTATTTTACGCCTTATACCAACTGCTATACATACGCTGGAAGATGTAAAATACACCATAGAAGCTTTTAGTGCTATTAAAGACAAACTTACCAGCGGAGAATACGCCAAAGGCGGTTTTGCTAAGGTGCAGTAGGTATTTCGCCCTTGTGTCATTGCGAGCGAAGCGCGGCAATCTGCTTAAGCGGCGCTTAAATTATAATGTTTAATAGATTTTAATTCTGTTTGTTTATGATTTTGTTCTTCTTCAATATCAAAATCATCTTGTAGGCCAAGCCAAAATTTAGCTGAGTTCCCAAAATATTTAGCAAGCCTTAAAGCCGTATCGGCAGTAATTCTGCGATTGGTTTTTACAATTTCTGAAATTCTTGTTTGCGGAATACCAATATCTTTAGAAAGCCTGTAGGCACTAATACCAAGCGGAATTAAAAACTCTTCTTGTAAAATTTCTCCCGGGTGTATGTTTTTTAGTTTAGTCATGATATTATTTTTTAGTTTGAATGGTGTTAGGTAATTCAAGATATGGTTCAAAAAACTTTAAATCAACTTCATATATAGTTTTTGACTTTACACCTAATTCAACAGATTCAAATAATTCTATTAGTTTGGTTGCATCAATTAATTCAATAGGAGGTGCACCATCTCTAGAGGCTTCTCTTTTTGCATCCTCAGAAAAAGTTCCTGTTGTTAATATGATTCCTTTTTCTGCTCGGCCAATCATTGCGTTTCTAAAGTCGCCAACCTGTGCGCGCGAAACGGTTCCTTTATATCTTTTACACTGAAACAAAACTTTTATACTAACAAAAGGATTTAATTCAAGCGTACCATAACCATCTATACCCCCATCGTGTGAACCACCCGTTACTTCTACATTTTCAAAACCATGTTCTCGTAAAAGTCTTTTACAAATATCCTCAAACCCTTTTGGTGTTACCCCCTGAAGAACCTCTAATAGGGTCGGAGTTAATGTGTGCTCTATATTTTCTGGCTCTTCTTCTTCTTGCTCTTTTATAATTTCTGTTCCCGTCCGAGCTTTTCTAGCTTTTTGATTTATTTCAACCCATTTAAGAAAAATTTCTCTTCCTTGTTCTTCGGTTAAAGATGCCTCAAATCCTTTAGGTGTTAGAGTCCAAATACCTTTACTTGAAGCATCTAAAAGACCCTCCCAAACTAAATATTGCCTAGCCCACGCAACTTGATTATAAAACTTTGGTATTCCTGTTTTTGTTGTTTCTTCTAAAACAGCATCTGAAATTTTTAAATTTTTCGCAACTTGATTTGTAACCTCTTTTGGGCGCCCAGAACCACCTAATTGTTTTAGTGCGTCTATTAATGGCCCCATCCATTTTGGGAATGTAGATTGTTTGTTTTTTTTAGTTCCCATAAAATTTCAATTATTTATAATAAATCAAATATAGACAAAACAGCTTCTTAATTATTAATAAGTCTTACAAATCCAACACAACCCTTAAATTACTTTTTAATTTTTCGCGTTGGTCTTTATTTAGTTGTCCAATTTTTTTTAATAAACGCGTGTTATCAATGGCCCTAATTTGGTCAACCAAAACATCGCTTAATTTATCAAGTTGTCCTTTTTTTAAATGAACGCGCAATAATTCAATTTCGGGTTTTACATTGGTTGTAACGGGGCAAACCACAGTAGATAAATGTGTGTCGTTAAGTAAATCTGTTTGTATAATTACAACAGGCCTTGTTTTTCCGGGTTCAGTTCCTTTGGCCGGGTTTAAATCTGCCAGCCAAACATCAAACTGTTTAATTTGCATCTATCAGCTTTTCAAATTCAGCTAAAATATCCATAGAATCTTTACTTACTAATTTAGATTCTTTACCCAGTTGCTTTTTTAATAAACGCCTTTTATTAAAAAGGTTGTAAACACTCAAAGCCTCGTTAATGTAGCGGTTTCGGGCTAAATGCAGTTTAGAGGTCATTTTTTCTGTTTCCTCAAAAATAGTATCGTCTAATTTTAATGATAAAGTTTTCATTTAGTTTGTTTTCTCAAAGGTATACATTAAAAGTATATACTCCAAATTTGAAAGGTTAAAATCAACCAAAACTCACAACAAAACCTAAATGTTAAAATTGTAATGTTTTTTAGGGTAAATTCGCAGTCAAACAACAACAAACAACAACATGAAAAAATTTCTCAAAATTACAGGCATTACTTTATTGGTATTAATTGTAGCCTTAATTGCGCTACCGTTTTTATTTAAAGATAAACTGGTAAAAATGGCTAAAGAAGAAGCCAATAAAAACCTAAACGCCAAAGTAGATTTCGGCAATTTCGATTTGTCTATAATTTCTTCGTTTCCCGATTTTCGTTTTTCTATAGATAACGTAAGCGTTGTTGGAGTAGGGGAGTTTGAAAAAGATACCCTGGCTTTTATTAAAAACCTGCGCACCGATGTAAATATTATGAGCGTTATAAAGGGCGATCAAATTAAAATAAAAGAAATTGTAATTGATCAGCCACAAATAAATGCCATTGTAATGCACGACGGCAAAGCCAATTGGGATATTACAAAACCAAGTACAGATACAACGAAGCAAGTTGCAGATACTTCTAAAACTAAATTTAAACTTAGCTTAAAAAACTTCGAAATAAAAAAAGCACAAATTACCTATAACGATATGCAAGGCAACATGAGCGCCGCTATCCACGATTTTGATTTTAAACTGGCCGGAGATTTTACACAAGATAATTTTGTGATGAACATCTTATCTGAAATTCAAAAAATGGATTTTTCTATGGGTGGCATTGCATATGCAAAAAACATGCACATCAAATTAAAAACAGATTTGGATGCTGATATGCCAAACATGAAATTTACTTTTAAAGAAAACGAAATAAACATAAACGAACTTGGCTTAGGTATAGAAGGTTTTGTGGCTATGCCCGATACCAACATCAAGATGGATTTAAAATTCCTTGCCAAACAAACCGAATTTAAAAACATACTTTCTTTAATTCCTGCTGTGTATTCTAAAGATTTTGCAAGCGTGCAAACCGCGGGTAAACTGGCGCTTAACGGTTTTGCAAAAGGAACGTATAACGCATCAACGCTTCCGGCTTTTGGCCTGCATTTAGAAATTGCAGATGCTATGTTTAAATATCCTTCGTTGCCAAAATCGGTTAACAACATTAATGTGATTACTGATATTCAAAATCCAAATGGCAAACCTGATGCAACCGTTATTGATGTAAATAAATTTCATATAGAAATGGCGGGCAACCCTGTTGATATGGTGATGCACGTTAAAACACCTGTATCAGATCCTAATTTGCATGGCGAAATAAAAGGCGTTATTGATTTAACTTCTGTTAAAGATATTGTGCCTTTAGATAAAGGCGATGATATGAGTGGTGTAATAAAAGCCGATGTAAAAATGCAAGGTAAAATGTCTTCCATCACCAATAAAAAATACGAAGACTTTAAAGCAGAAGGAACGCTTGAAGTTGATAAAATGAATGAATTAGATAATATGAAACAGGCAATAATTGATGATATGTTGGAG
>CAIXZI010000548.1 GCA_903923915.1 uncultured Bacteroidota bacterium | reverse complement strand
TAACAGAATGTTTAATAATCTGTTATTTGGGATGTAGAATTGGAAAAGCACACCAATATAATGGCACAGTTACTGTTATAAGATAAGTTTAATTCTTATACCTTTGTGCTTTCTTTTTAACTATGAGCATTTACGATAAATACGAGGCCGTTATAGGATTGGAAGTCCATATACAATTGCTTACCAAAAGCAAAATGTACTCTAATGATAGTGCCGAATATGGTGGCTTGCCTAACACACATGTTAGCGTAATTACACTTGGGCATCCGGGTACGTTACCTAAAGTAAACAAACAAGCGGTTGAGTTTGCTGTTAAGTTAGGCTTAGCAGTTAATGGCAACATTCGGTACGAAAACCAGTTTGCCCGTAAAAATTATTTCTACGCCGATTTACCAAAAGGATACCAAATTACCCAAGATAAAACTCCCTTCTGTAACGGAGGACATATCTCTATAAAATTAAAAAACGGCGAAGAAAAAAACATAAACCTTACCCGCATACACATGGAAGAAGATGCCGGTAAAAGTATGCACGATCAAGATGCTACCGATACTTTAGTAGATTTAAACCGTGCCGGAGTACCTCTTTTAGAAATGGTTTCTGAACCCGAAATTTGTAATGGAGATGAGGCTTATGCCTACTTAACCGAAGTGCGTAAACTAGTGCGTTACCTGGATATTTGCGATGGCAACATGGAAGAAGGTTCTATGCGTTGCGATGCAAACGTTTCGGTAAAAATAAAAGGCGTTAAAGAATTTGGTAAAAAAGTAGAGGTTAAAAACATGAACTCTATACGCAATGTGCAACGAGCCATTGAGTATGAAATTATCCGTCAGATTGATTTGCTGGAAGCTAAACAAGAAATTGCCGGAGAAACCCGCAGCTTTGATGCCGTTAAAGGCACTACGTTTAGCTTGCGTAGTAAAGAAAATGCAAATGATTACCGCTACTTTCCTGAGCCTGATTTGCAACCTATTTTTATTACTGAAAAGTACATTAACGAGGTAAAACAAACCCTACCCGAATTGCCCAGTGCTTTATACAAACGCTATGTGCAAGATTTTAAATTATCTGAATACGATGCTTCTGTTTTAACAGATACAAAAGCCATTGCACATTATTTTAATGAGTTAACAACGCACACAAAAAATTATAAAGCGGCATCTAACTGGCTAACCGTAAATATTAAAAGCCATTTAAATGAAAATGCCATTGATATAGAACGTTTTCCGATAAAGCCTACACAAATTGCAGAGCTTATTTCTATCATCGACGAAGGAAAAATTAGCCACACATCTGCTTCGCAAAAAATATTTCCTGAGTTGGTAAAATCTCCAAACAAAACTTCACTACAAATAGCACAAGAGTTAAACCTTTTACAAGAAAGTAATACAGATGCCCTGCAAGATTTGGTAAACCAGGTTATAGCCAAGTATCCCGAAAAAGTAACCGAATACAAAAACGGTAAAGTAACCCTTGTTGGTTTATTTATGGGCGAGGTAATGAAACTAAGCGGTGGCAAAGCAGACCCAAAGGTTACCAGTAAATTAGTTAAAGACACCTTAGATAAAGCTTAGCGTAGTTTTATTGTATCAATAGTAACGTTTTTAGTATTTACTACAAAAAGCCTGACTTTATATATTTCTATCCATACAAAATAAAATAACTATTTTTTCG
>CAIXZI010000547.1 GCA_903923915.1 uncultured Bacteroidota bacterium | reverse complement strand
TTGCCTGCCCATATCCTTCGACAAGCTCAGGATGACTCCCATTATTTTGAAATAAATGTTATTCCCGAAGAAGTCTAATAATTGATTAAAAACAAAAAACCCCAACTAATTATAGTTGGGGTTTTTTGTGAATTTTAAACCTAATCTAATTATGCATCTAAATTTCCGTAATCTAATTTTTTGCCTTGTATATAAAGCACCAAGCGTAAAATTAAAATTAAGAAAGGTATATACATAACTGCGGTTGGCAACTCAAAATGATTTACAATAATTACTGATTTTCGTTTTAAACGTTCGGTGATTAAATACATAGCGGGCACTAATAATAAAGTTAGTACGGTTGCAAATGATAAACCAAAAATCATTGTCCAGGATAAAGGACCCCAGAATACTACGTTATCTCCACCAAAGAAAATATGCGGATTTAAGTGTGTAAATAAACTTTCAAAATCTATATTTAAACCAACAGCTAAAGGAATTAAACCCAATATAGCAGCGGTTGCAGTTAATAATACCGGCGTCATACGTGTGCGACCTGCCTCAACAGTTGCTTCGTAAAGTCCCATGCCGCCTTGACGAGCAAACTCGGCAAATTCAACTAATAAGATACCGTTACGTACTACTATACCGCCGAGTGCCACAATACCAATACCGGTCATTACAATACTCATGTCCATTTTAAAAATGGCTGTACCTAATAACACACCAATAATACTCAGCACAATTTCAGATAAAATAATAATTGGTTTACCAAGTGAGTTGAATAATGCAACTAATACCAACATCATTAACCCAACCGCAGTAAGCATGGCACTGCCTAAGAAACTGGCGGTTTCTTGTTGGTCTTCTTGCTGCCCCGTAAACTTAACAAGTATATCTCCGTGGGGTTTATAGCCAGCAGCCTGACGTTGCAAGTTAGCTACTACTTCGTTCGCATTAAAGCCTTCTTTTACATCAGATGAAAGTGTGATAACACGTTTGTTGTTTTTACGTTTAATACCTGCAAAAGTATAATCGTATCTGATATTACAAACTGATGAAAGTGGTACCGAACGTACTTGTCCACCCATATTCATATCACGATAGGTAATTTTTAAGTTTCGTAAGGTTTCAATATCAATACGCTGATCGAATTTATAACGTAACTGAATTGGATATTCATCATCCACATCTCTAAATTTAGAAGCTTCGATACCATATACAGCACCACGTATTTCGGTAGCTAAACTGTAAGTTGAAAGTCCTTCGCGATTAGCGCGCTCTCTATCAATATCAAAAACAATTTCAGGTTTGTTGCTTTCAAAATCAGATTTTAAACTTTCTACACCTGGTACTTTTAGTGAGTCGATATATTTTTTAAACGAAGAAGCATTGTTTACTAAGTCGTCAAAATTATCACCCGAAACTTCAATGTTGATAGGCTTAGCAGTTGGTGGACCACTTTGTTCTTTATTTACAGTAATGTCAACGCCCGGTAGCTCCCATTTAATATCTTGTAATTTTTTAAGATAATCGTTGGTAGCAATGCCATGGCGTTTTTCAAACTCCACAAAGTTAATGGCAATTTTACCACGGTTAGGATATTTATTTTGATCTCCATCGCGAGGATCAGTAGTACCAATAGTTACGTTAGTAATGATAGATTCTACTATATCATTTTCTTCTCCAATAACAGAATAAACTTTCTTTTCAACTTTACGCATCAATGCGTTTGTAATTGCAGGATCGGTACCTGTTGGAAGTTTAACATACACATACACGTTGTTAGGATCTCCTTGTGGAAAGAAAACAACTTTAGGACTGCGTGCTGAAAAGAACATGACAGAACCTATGAAGATAACTACTACAATTCCTAAAGAAGTCCATGGATGTTTTAACGATTTTGCTAAAGCTCTTGTATAAAGATTTTGAAATGCAGGCCAAGCTTTAAACTGCCAGTATTCAATGACTTTATATAACCATAAACGATTCAATACTAAAAACGCAGCAAGGAACACGACAATATTTGCAGCCATGATGTGTTTGGTTGCATAACATAAAGCAATTACAAGTCCATAAACAATTAATTGTAAACGAGCTTTCTTCGTAATCTTTCCATGCTCTTTAGATTCTTCTTCATGAGATTTCATAAAATCTACCGCAAATACCGGATTGATAATGTATGCGACAAATAATGAGGCAAGTAAAGCTATAATCAATGTAACAGGTAGGTAATACATAAACTTACCAATAATGCCAGGCCAAAATGCAAGTGGAATAAACGGTGCAAGGGTTGTAATAGTACCTGATAATACAGGCATGAAAACCTCGCCGGCCGCCATCTTAGCGGCTACTTTAATATCTCGTTTACCATTATCAAATAATCGATGTGTGTTTTCTATTACTACAATGGCATCATCTACCACAATACCTAAAGCAAGTAAGAATGCAAACAATACAATCATGTTAAATGTAAAGCCAATGCTTGGCATAATTAAAAATGCAATAAACATAGATAGTGGTACAGAAAGCGCCACGAACAATGCGTTGGTAACACCCATAAAAAACATCAACACAACCGTTACTAATATAAAACCTATAATGATGGTGTTAATCAAATCGTGCAACGTAACTTTTGTTTTAGAACTTTGATCTCCACTTACCGTAACTTCTAACCCTTTTGGAAAAGAATGAAGTTTCATATCATCAATTACTTTGTATATTTTATCCGAGGCATCAATTAAGTTTTCGCCCGAGCGTTTAATTACATTTAGGGTAATTACATTTTTTCCTTTACTGCTTGAATAGCTTTCTTGCTCTAAAAAACCATCTTTTACTTCGGCAAAATCTTTAATAAAAAGTTTAGCGCCAGAAGCAGATGTAACAACAATGTTTTCAATTTCTTTAGGATCTTTAAATTCTGATTTAATACTTAATGTTGGTTTCATTCCGTTTAAGGGAACGTTACCACCCGTAAGTGATAAATTTTCTGCGGCAATAGCACGTGATACATCAGATAAGGTAAGTTGCGCCGCTTGTAGTTTGTACATATCAATATTGACTTGTATTTCTCTATCTAAAGCGCCAACAATTTTTACCTCGTTAATTTCTTTTAAACCTTCAATTCTATCTTGTAAATCTTCCGCATGTTTTTTCAACTCTTTCAAATCATAATTACCTGCAATGTTTATATACATAATAGGTATCTCAGAAAAAGCAATTTCCTTAATCATAGGCTCTTGCGTAAGCTCTTGTGGTAAATCAGAGCGTGCATCATCAACCGCATCTTTTATTTTTACTTTTGCGTCTGCAACACTAACATTGGTGTTAAACTCAACTACAATTACGGATACGTCTTGTAAAGAAGTGCTGTTAAATTTTTTAATACCCGAAACTGCTTTTAGCTTTTTTTCTATCGGTTTAGTAATGGTGTTTTCTATATTGGTTGGTGAGTTACCACCATTAACCGTATTTATATAAATGGTTGGCACCGTTATATCCGGAAAGTTTTCTTTAGGCAATGAGTTATATGTCATCACACCAACTATACATATAAAGATGGTAATTAAATAGACAGTCATTTTGTTGTCTATTGCCCAACTGGATGGTTTAAATTCTTTAAATTTATCTAACATAAGAAATGTTTTATTTTATTTTTTTAAGGTAATAAAGTCGCCATCGTTAAGTACATCGTAACCGGCCGTAATAAGCATATCGCCTGCATTTAAGCCATCAACTACTTCGATAAGACCGTTATACTCACGATTTGTTTTGATGATTTTTTTAATTGCTTTACCATCTTGCGCTATAAGCACGTAATTATCAGTAGTACCACGTTGTATGTATTTTACAGGTACTACAATTTCAGGTGAAGTTGATTGAAAATCATTTATGCGAAGTTTAGCAACCATGTTTGGATGATACTCTTTTGTGTTATCTAAATTTACCTCTACATTAAATGTTCTGCTTAAACTGCTGATGGCGCGTGATGCATAAGAAACTTTTGAATTGATAGAATCTTTTGTATCAGGGAATAATACTTGTACTTCATTGCCTGTTTTTACGCGATTAGCATAACTCTCAGCCACATCGGCTTTTACTTTTAAGTTAGAAAAATTAATTACTGTAATAGAGTTTAAACCCGGCATAACCGATTGACCCACTTTTATATTTACTCCGTCAACTGTTCCGCTAATGGGAGAAATGATTTTGCTCATGCGTATTTGTTCTTGCAAAGAGCCCATTTTGTTTTCTAAACTTTCTTTAGTTGTTTTAGATTGTAGGTACTGAATCTCGGTTCCAATTTTTTGATCCCACAGATTTTTTTGTCTATCGTAAACCTGTTTAGCCAAATCTAAATTAGTTTGTAAATCTTGCATTTGTTGTTGTAAAGCACGTGCATCTGTTTCAGCAAGCACTTGTCCTTTAGTAACTTCATCACCCACTTTTACATTTATTTTTGTAACGGTACCAGGCATTTCAGTTGATAAGGCCACGTTTTCATCAGCATCTATTCTGCCTTGTATTTCTATATAGGTTTTAAATATTTGTGGCGTTAAAGCCATAGCAACCACTTCGGTAGATTTTTCTTTTTTGGTTGTATCAGATTTTGCCAATTCTTCTTCCATTGAAGTAATTTTTGTTTCCAGTTCTGATTTCTGTTTTTTTAATTTTTCAAGCTCTGCTTTTTTATCCGATCCGCCACAAGCCATTATTAGCGTAGCAATTGAAATGTATAAAAGTTTATTTTTCATATGGGTTATTTTTTGAATCTTAAATTTTAAATATTGAGTTGTTTATTTTATTAATGTTCCGGTTGCTTTTTGATAATCTATTCGGGCAATAATTAAATCGTATAACGAGTTAAAGTAGTTTGTTTCAGATGTACGCAAATCGTTTTCAGTTGTATTCATATCTAAACTTGAACCGATGCCTTGCTCGTATTTCTTTTTAGTTACCTCATATACATTTTTTGCTAATGCTATATTCTTTTTTTGTGTTTGTAAAGAAGCTAGCGCATTTTTGTAATTGGCAGTTGCACTTTGCACTTCAAAATCGATTGATTGCTTTAATTGGGTAAATGTATTTTGTGTTTTAAGCAAGT
>CAIXZI010000546.1 GCA_903923915.1 uncultured Bacteroidota bacterium | reverse complement strand
AAGATTATTGCGGCACTTGCACCCGATGTATAGATGCTTGTCCTACCAGTGCTATTGTTGCACCGTATGTGGTAGATGGCAGCAAGTGTATTTCCTATTTCACCATTGAATTAAAAGAAAACATCCCAACTGATTATAAAAACAAATTTGATAATTGGGCTTTTGGTTGCGATGTTTGTCAGGATGTATGCCCATGGAACCGATTTAGCAAACCGCATGCCGAGCCTCTATTTGATAATAACAATGGCTTATTAGATTGGGATGCTAAGCAATGGCGAGAAATTACACAAGAAGTCTTTAATAAAGTATTTAAAAACTCAGCCGTTAAACGCACTGGTTTTAAAGGTTTAAAAAGAAATATAGAGTTTTTAAAATGATTTATCTACACCTAAAATGCATGGCCTAATGAGAAGAAAAATTGATTATCTTCTTTAGAAACGGCATAATCAAAGCGCAAAATAGTATTTACATTCCAAGCAATACGTAAACCAAACCCTTCAGAGTATCTAAGGTTTTCCAAGTGATTTAGCCTGCTCAAATTATTCCAAACACCACCCACATCAAAAAAGGGTACAGCACTAAATGATAAGTGTTGTTTTAAAACTTTACATTGTGCGAAGCGCCACCTTAATTCCAAGTTGGTAAATTCCATTACCCTTGCTAAAAACCTGTTTTGCTTATAGCCACGCAAAGTGCCGCCACCGCCAAGCCCTTCTATACTTCCTTCAGAACTCCACTCATCCTGATACTCATAAAAAGGAGCATCGCCTTGGGTATAGCCTATAGCTATTCTACCGGCAAAAGTTAAGCGCTTAAAAATTTTAGGCAAAACAGGTTGATATAAATTATAATGAAAAAATGTTTTATTAAAATTAAACTGTGAACCTAAAGTCACTAAAGATATTTCATTGGTTAGTTCAGCAAACGAGCCTTTTGTTGGGTCGGCTTCTAAATCGCGGGTATCATATATTAAACCTACTTGCGCAAAAGAAATAATATTTTCGCCGTAGCCTTTAATCTTTTTAGTTGTAGCATCTTGGTGTAATAAAGAGCTATCATTAAGCGGAGATGAAATATTTACGGCAGCAATTTCATACCCAACAAGTGCGCGCAACCTTCCTGCACAAAACGAGCGTTCCATACTAACATTTAAAACAGCTTCTTTTTTTGTATAGGTATTATAATATACTTTATTACCTATTAAATTTTTATCGTAGTTGCTGTAAGACGCATTATTTACCAAAGTATTTGAAGATTTATTATCAGGATAATAGCTTAACGGTTTTAATGTTTGCTCATCAATACCAAAATATAAAAGATTAGGATTAATCTCATAAGCGACCTCGGCACGCAAACGCCATTTGGTGTTAAAAATATAAGGCACATCAAGTCCTAGTTTAGCTTCTTTTTGCAAACGCGTGGTTACAAATAAAGCCACATTTAGTTGTGCTCTATAAGGTGTATATGCAAAAAACGGGTCTTTCTTTTTTCCATTAAAAAAAAGAGACCCTTCTGCACCGGCTCCAAAACCATTAACAGGATCAGAACTTAAATTAGGGACAGCAGTAAGATAAAAGCCTTCCTTTTTTTTAACCAGTTCTTCATCAGGTAAACGTTTTTCTTTAGCGATAGCAAAAGGCAATTTAGTTGTATCTTTTTGTTGCGCGTTTGTTTTAAATGCGAACACTAAAATAATAAGCAACAAAAATTGAGATATATTTTTAAATATAAAATTCATTTTAAAATTGGTTAAAATTATAAATAAAACACATCCACAACTTATTATAAAAACAAGCCGTGGAATAGTTAAGGAAAAAGAAAATCTAATCTTTGTTTTCCTTTTTATGCATCTCTTCTTTTTTTAGAAGTGTGCCTTCGGTAGAAAATTGTACTTCAAACTTCTGTTTGCCTTTTTCAATTTCCATTTCATAAACAGTTTTGTTGTTAGGATACGTTACCTTTTCTGATTCTTCAATCTCAGCTTCAGGAAACTCTTTTTCTAAAGCGCTTTTTACAGCAGCAGGTAACTCGGCATTTTTTATTTCTTGCTCTGTTTCAAGCCAATTACCTTGCTTATCATACTTGGCAGAATATTCAACCCCACTGTTTTTAAAATTAACTTCAAAGTCAGCTCCCTCTATTTCCCACTGGGTTTTAGCAGCTGTAGTAAATTGTTTTTTGAAGTTTGACAGTACAGTTGCTGGAATTTTATCTTCGTTTATTTTTTGTGCATAGGCAGCACTTACCGCAAGACATACAAATGTCATAGCAAAAATTATTACTTTCATTTTTTTATGATTAAGATTTTTTTTAATAAATAGATTAATTTTTGTTTCATACTTTCACAAGCTTAGTATGACAAAATTACTTTAAACCAATTTATTTTTTGGAGGGTGGTAAATGGCTGATGCATGAACCCAATGTTCTT
>CAIXZI010000545.1 GCA_903923915.1 uncultured Bacteroidota bacterium | reverse complement strand
CAATAAAAGCTTTTGGGTGTTTAGTTAAAAGCATTCCTACATAATCTAAAGTCCTATAAACCTCCTGTTCTATTTTTTTATAGGTTTTATCAGCATTCTTACCTGTAAGCCTGTCTTCAGTTGTAACATCAGGTAAACCACTTAAAATCATTAAATTTTTATCAGTAATTTTAGTATCATAATTAACAGTTCCTTTTTGATTGAAAACCCAATTTTTAAACATCGTGAAAGAATTGTATAAATCGTCATTTCCTCCATATAAAGAAATACCCTTTCCTTGCTTGTAGTTTCCTGTTTTCATTTTTCTTAAGGTAGAAGCTATTCTCCATAGATTTACCCTAAAAAATCTTTTATCAGAAGTAAAAGAAGCAAGACGTCCAAAATCTATTTGTTCTCCATACTCCTTCAAAGCATAAGCTATCAAAGTAACATTTGTGTCGTCATTTAGCCTTAATGGTTTCTTAGATATGACTTCTACATCTTTAAAAGACCTTAATCCGTAAATCCTAACCTTTACTCCTGCTTTTTCTAAAATATCAGCTACAATAAAAGCAGAGAGATTTTTTACTAAAAGATTTTCTGTGTCTAAATCGGCTAAACCATTTACCCCTATAAATAAGTCAACATAAGGATAAACACCACCTCCAAGTTTTTCTCTATACATATAGACTTTTTTTGTAGTTGTTGAAAATTTTAGCATATTTTTACCTTTCCCGTTAAAAATTTTTCCATCTTTATATGGAAGCCAAATTTTTTGTTTTTCATCATACTTTACTACTACATCAGCAAAATTATCTTTAACCAACATCGTACCTTTTTGTTGCTCTCTATCAAATTGTTTTGCGCCATTTCTTATGTAATAAAAAATTTTTTTATCGTTTATTTTTTCTTGTTTTACTATTTTTTCATCAATAATATCATTTCTTTCAACGTCAAAATATTCAGTTTTTCTGATAAGACCTTTAGATGCTAAACCAAAATTAAACACTCCTCTAGGTAATGAAGTAAATTTCATTTTTGAAGCATCAAAATCACCACCTAAATCCAAACCTCTTTTGATAATATCGAATTTTTCTATTGCCTCTGTCAATAAAGGCATATCTGAAAACATTTTTAGTTGGTCGTAAGAATATTGTTCCGCTATCGATAACGGACTATCCTTATCATATCCATAAAATTTAGCATCACTCCTGATACTCGAATCAGAAGTTCCGCTTGAGTTAATCATATTAACTTCGTTTGGGTGTAATGTAAGATAGTCCTCGACAATCTTAACCATATCAGACTGTGAGTTAAAAAAATATATGTCTAATTTATCCTTTAATTTTTTAAAATCTCTTGCCATTTTATAGCGGAATTGCGTTTTCTTGAGTATATTTAGCTTCTGCATTTTCAATTATAAATCTAGCCAAATCTCTTTCTTCTTTGGTAGAATTATTTAATTGGTCAAGTGGTAGCGTTTCTTTTAAAGCACAAGTGTTATAGAAGTCACTAAACTCGTCTTTAAGCTTTTCTTCGAGATTATCTCTTTGGTCGGGCTTAAATAAAGACATAAAAGACCTTACAACTTCACTTATTTTTTTAGGTTCGGGAATATTGTTAGGAGCTAATTCTCTATTAACGATAAAGGCGACAAATGTATCTCTAGCAACAATCATTAAACGTGTTGAAACAAAAGCAACCCCTGTAAGTTCCATTTCAACAATTTTCATACGTAGTTGCGCAAGAAAATTAAAAGCAAAAGTTAAATCGATAACCACATTTGGTAATGATTTTGTAGAAATGTTTGTCATAATTTTTTCATACTCAAATTTGTAGTTATAAGTAATCCTGTAGCAACTTCCTGCAAAACGGTCTTGTAGAGATAAATCTTGTTTGAAGTTGGCTTCGTAGTCTTTATTAGCCTCATTTAACAAAGAGTTACCTGTTCCAATAATAAAAATTTTCTTTTTTTCGATTAACTCGCCATTTCCATTCATAATAGTAGGTGGTACTTGCACTCTATTTCCCCTAATATCAATAACTTCTTTTACTCCGTCTTTTATTTTAGCAAGACCGTCATTCAATATACCTGCGGTATTAGGGTCTATTTTAGGTAACTCATCCAAAAGTAATAGCGCTCCGTCGTAAGGCTTGCCAATAGGATTTAAACCTAAATCTATATTACCCCACGCTTGAGTTAATCTACCCTCTTTATAGCCGTCGATTGTTTGCCCTCCCACGATGTCTAATGGCGATGTAAATTGATTGCAATTCAATGTTATTAGTTTGTAGTTTAGTTTATCTGCTATAATGCCCGCAATAAAGGTTTTTCCTGTTCCTGATACACCAAATAAATATACGTTATTTTGTGCTTCCGCATCAGACAATAACACATCCTCAAGTCTTCTTCCTCTTGTTCCTGTGCTAGAAGAAACTTTAATTTCATTAATCTGAATAACGGTTGTTTTAGTTTGACCTATTAATTCCTTTAGTTCAGCAGAAAGATTTGTTTGGTTAATTTTTAATTTTTTTAACCTATCGGCAATTGCTTCATCAATTTGTTTACTTGACATAGCCGTTGAGGAATTATAAACTTTCTCTATTAAAGAGTTTATAGCGGTAATAACTCCTGAAAAATCCTTATCAACATTAATTTTTTGACGGTCTTTAACTCTATCTAATTGTTCTTGAGCGAGCCTTCTAACTGTTTCGTCAGGAGCGTTAACGACTAAATTTTCAAGGTCTTCTATTTTTTTTTGTATATTATTGTCCATTATATTATAAATTTATTAAACAGTTCGTTTTTTATTGTTTCAAAAATAAGTTTTATATTCTTTTCTTTATTGACAATTTCAATATCTTTTTCCATATTATTTATTT
>CAIXZI010000544.1 GCA_903923915.1 uncultured Bacteroidota bacterium | reverse complement strand
ATTTACTTGCATAACTTTTTTACCTAACATATCTGTTACATATAGTTTAGCATTTTTTACTTTACATATAACATTAAGTGTTTCGTTTGTAGGATTAGGATACAGCATCAAATTTAAATCGTTTGCTGCTGTTTTATCAACACCTGTAATTGTCGGTTTAACGGTATTACTACTTGATTTCATTAAAGAATTTTGAGTGCTATTATTATTAGAAGCCAATCTTAAAGTCGGCGTGCAATTAAACCCTAATGCTTCTACACGCCAGTTACCATTTGGATAGCTTGAAAAATTAGGGTCTGTAGCGGCTAACGTATTTGTATTTACCAAAACCTGCCAATTGCCTGTATTATTATCATCTCTCAATAATGCATAACCAGTAACCGTATTGGTTGCACTTTCAACTGTATAAGCATTCCATGTAAAATTGGCCCCATTTTGCTGAACAAACATGGTTTGATGATAAGGGCTCATCGGACTAACATTTCCACAAGAATCTAAAACAGCCAATTTATATGTCCAACTTGCATATAATGGATTTCCGCCATTAGGGCCACCTATACTGAACGAAGTATCTTTAAATTCACTTAAAGTCGTTTGACTTACAGCGCCAATTTTAAAATAATTGGTGCTTACAGCATCATATCTGTAAACAATAAAGCTATCAACATTTGTGTAACCTGTTTTATCCCATATAATATAATTGTAGGCATAATTTGTGCTGCTATCTGTTGTTACCATACAAATTGCAGGGGCCCCATTGTTTGTTGCATTAACAGCAATTGAAAACGTACTTTGACACAAATTAGTAGCTGTTCCGGTTACTATATAAATATCAGAATAGGATGTTGGAACTGTAATAGTTGGAGTTGTGTAACCAATATTCCATGCGTACGTATTGGCTCCGCTTGCTGTTAGTGTTACTGTTGTTGCACATAAAGCTGTTGCACTAATTGTTACGTTTGGCGAGGTTAATGCTTTAATTGTAACTGAATCTGTATCTACCCCATTAGCACATCCCCCTGTTGCTGAAACAGAATAGGTAGTTGTTACTGTAGGTGTAACTATAATACTTGCCGTTGTTTCTCCTGTACTCCAGGTATATGAAGTTGCACCTCCGGCAGTTAATGTAGATGAATGACCTAAACATACAGAATCTACCGAAGTAGTAATAAAAATATGAGCCGGAGCCACCGTAACAAAAATTACGGCCGTATTTGTACATCCGCTTGTAGTATCTTTACCGGTTACAGCATAATTGGTGTTTACCAAAGGAGCTACTGTAATACTGTTAGTGGTTGCGGTGTTACTCCAAGTATATGTATTTGCTCCGCTTGCTGTTAAAGTAATTGGAACTCCCTGACAAGGGTTTCCGGTATTTGATGAAGCAATACCAATATTAACCAAAGGTTGTTTAATAACAATTAATTGTGTGGCTGTATTTATACAACCGGTTGCATTATCTGTACCAGTTACTAAATATGCCGTATTAATGGTTGGCGACACACTAATTGCACTTGTAGTTTCATAATCACTCCATACATAAGTATCTGCTCCGTTTGCTGTTAAAGTGGTTGTTGAGGCTGCACAAATAGTATCGTTTGAAACATTTATACTTACCATTGGTGCGGTTGCAGTAAGTTGTGTTAATGTATAATATAAATCAGGTGCTGCACAACCTGTGGCTGTAGTACCAGATAGAGTGTAAGTACCTGGCACTCCTGTAACCAAATTTTGCGAATTGCCTGTAACAGGCCCAGTCCAATTATAGGTACTCATTCCATAAGGGCCTTGTAAAGTAGTAATACCACCACCCGTACATAATGGATTAGATTGTGTTATTTGGTTAACACTAGGTGAAATACCACAAGTCGCATCAATATAAGCATAACCAAAATGCCCGCTTTGACTACAATCTCCAACAATAAAGTTTACAGCAATTGTATCTCCCAAATAAGGAGTTAAATCTATGCTGGTACTTGTCCATGGTTTATAATATACCGACTGATCTGATGATGAGATTGACCACCCAGTCATACTGCCAGAACCAACACCAACAACACTTTGCTCATACGATGAACAAGGAATAACAGAATGAGTGGTAACATCCATCATTTCTACGCTAAAAAAAGCTTGTTCATTCATCGGATGCCCTCCATCTTGCAAAACAATGGCATACTGATAAGTAAAATAATTGTTAGATGCAGCCGTAACTACAAAACTATACTGTGCCTTTTCTAATTTACCACCAAGGCTTACATCATTAAGTAATAATGAATACGAGCCTCCGTTCGCTCCGGATGCAACCACCGGAAAATGCCCATAATAATCAATACCATTGGTACATTGTCCGCTAACAGATGAAGTAGTAGTAACTACAGTATTAATTGCGCCCGTGGTTGTTGCACAAGTATTGCATGGCAAGTTTATAGTTGTTGGAGAAAAAGAATTTCCATTAAAAAAATTCCAACCACTGTTAGTGCCATTTTCAAAACCAGGGTTAGAACAAGCTGTATTATTTACTTGTGGTGGTGTAAATATTGTTTTTTGATTAAAAGTTCCATTTGTAATAGCCTCATTTTGCTTTTTTAATTGTTTATTCAAAAACTGACCTTGATGTTCAATCTCCCAAGGAGTTAACCCTTTTTTTCTTGAATTTTCAAGACGTTGGTTAATTTTTTCTTCACTTAATAAATTTGAAGAAGGTGTTTGTGCTTTTGCAAAAACGACAGTAATGCAAGTAATTAATGTTAATAGGGTAGTTTTTTTAATCATGATTTAGGTTTAATATGAAGATAATTATATGGTTAATAAATTTAATTTATAGTTTTACTATAAATACTACTATTGGTCAGATGTTAAAATTGGTTGTATGTTTTTTTCATCAAACACAACATACTGT
>CAIXZI010000543.1 GCA_903923915.1 uncultured Bacteroidota bacterium | reverse complement strand
AGTAAGTTGGCCATAGTTTGCGGCTCGTAGTCATCGGCTACTACGCCAACTTTATATTGTTCGGCATAAGCCTTCATTTCAGGGTTAGGGCTAACAGCAACCATCAGGCGGGCCTGTATAAACTCAAAAAACTTGTTAGGCAATACATATTTGTAGCACAAAAAGATGTCGGGTGTTAAATGCATGCCAATGTCGTACTTGTTCGTAAAGCTAACAATCTCCGAAGGCGCCACAGGAGGAATTATTTTTACGTTCTTCTTCCCCTCGCATAAATTTTTCAGGTAGTCTAAATAAGGTGTATCAAAGGTAGGGGTGGTAAGCATAAGTTCCATGGTAAATCGGTCGTCAAGAAAATCGGCAACCTTAATCATTTCTTCTGTTTTTCTGGCTGGTGCGGCTAGCCCGTGGTGTATAATTTTTATTTTATTTTTTTCAATAGGCACAGGTTGTAAATCGTAATATTCGCAGGCGCTGGTAATTAAATATACTTTGGCGTGTGTCTTTTTTTCAAACTGCTCAGCAATCCAATTACTTACGGTTGTAATATGCTTTAACTTATACAAATAAGTTTTTATCAAAAAGTCGTTCAGCTTAATCGAAAAATAATCCGAAAAAGAATTTGTGCGGCCCATATCAAAATAATATTCATGCGCATCGCATATTACGGGCATTTTATCGGTTATCAGTTTTTCCAATAAGGGAAAAGATTCAATGTCATGGGCAAGAATCAAATCAAAATTCTCCTTTTTTAAAACTTCTATATCAAAGTTAGGGGTGTATAGGTATTTATAAGCAAGCTTGTAAAAACCAAACAGAATTAATAACCCCGAAAACACTTTTTGGAAAACATTAAAAGATTTAAATGATGGGTTTATTTTATAAAAAGGAATGCCCTCAATTTGCGAGGGATCGAACCCCATGCTATGAACCTCATACTTATCTTTTAAATAATAAATTTGCCGGTATATTCTCCTACTGGCGTTAAGATTTTTGAGGCCTACAATCAGTATTTTCTTTTTCATTTAAATCTCCGGTGGTAAACAGGGTTGAGCGCAAGATAATTGATTTTTGAAAAACAGGGTTAAATGAGGTCCGTTTTGTTCCTGTTTTAATAGATTTTCAAGACTATTTTGATAAGGTTGAATTAAAAAACTGATTGAATTTATCAGCAACAGCATCCCACGAATAGTTATCAATAGCGTATTTTCTAATGGCGTCAGCGTCGTCTTTTTTTAGCAACAAGCTTTTAAATATTCCCTCTTTTAATTTTCGAGGATCATTAACCGGCACTTTAATAAATCCTACAGAGTTCTCAATACCTTCAAAAGCCGAAATATCGGTAACCACGCAAGGCACACCGCAGCTTTGCGCTTCCATTACAACAACAGGCCAGCCTTCTGATAATGATGGCAATACAAGCAGGTCAGATGCCGAATAATAATCGGGCAAGGCCTCGTTTTTTATGGCCCCTAAAAACGTAATATTGTTTTGCAGATTTTTGCTTAGTGTGAGTTCAATAAGGCTCTGTTTTAGCTCGCCTTCGCCTATAATAAACAGCGTAACGTCTTTTCTTTTCTGCACTAGTAATTCAAAGGCTTCAATAAGCGTACGAACACCCTTTGCTTCAACAAGTATACCCACATACAGTAATAACGGCCCATTGATATTATTTTTTTGTTTAATGCCATTGTTGGGATTGTATGAAAACTTTTGCGTATCAACTCCCATAGGGCAAACCAGTACGGATTTGCTATACCCTTTAGCCGTAAGTCTTGATGAAATAGCTTTGTTTACTACGGTTAGGCCATCCGATACTTTTAATACAAATTTTACAAGTGCGCTATTTCCTATTTGCCAAAAAATGATT
>CAIXZI010000542.1 GCA_903923915.1 uncultured Bacteroidota bacterium | reverse complement strand
AAGTTCATAAAAATAAGGTTGCTTTCTTCCAAGCATGTGCATATCTTTTGATTGTTCAGTAAAGGTAATTTCATACAACTCACCAGTACCATTTAAGAATGGTACATAAACCAAATCGCCTTCTCTTGGACGATTGAAAGTGTTTTGTGGTACTCTTTGCGAAAAAGACCTTCTTGATACCATTACTTTAACAACGTCTTTAATTTCTAAACCAAACTTAGAAAAGAACTCTTGCTGGCCTTGATAGTCCAATGGATCAGAAGAAAGATACATCTCCAAAGGAAATGCCGATTCAAATTTCTTAACGGGATCTTCACCATATAAAAGGTCACGAGCAAGGTCATTATCGTTAGGGCAGTAGAACGCATCAAATCCAACAACTTTAATTGCTTCCACAATTAAATCTTCCACAACTCGTTGTTCTGCATTTGAGTTGTAATTGTTAAAATATAAATTAGTTGGAATTTTAGGTACCTACTTTTCGTTGCAACGCAGATAATCTCATCTTTTCTTTTGTTTCAAATGAGCACACTCTACCAGTTCGAAGTTTGGCTTTTTCGCTAAGTTTCTTTTTGGTTTCATCTGACATCTTATACCCTTTTCTGGCGTCACTTATTTTATTTTTTGTTTCACTGGATAAAGTCCAAGTTTTACCCTTTGCGTTTTGATTACCAATTTTATTTTTATTAAATTGTTCTATCTTTTCAACTCTCTCATTTTCTGAAAGATTATTCCAATATTCTTTACTTTTTTTAGCTAAATGTTCTTTAGCTTTGGTATTATTTTTATAATATTTTTTAATTCTTTCACTATTATTTTTTCGTTGTTCTTCGGTTGGTTTCCATCCCCAAGAACCTTCACCACCATCCGTTTCATTATATCCATTATTTTTTGTATCTAATTTTTTTATCCAATGTTTTTCTTTTTCAAATAATTCTTCTTTAGTATCAGCTTTATCAATTTCATAAACTATAAAATTATCTATTCCGTGACTAAGCATGGCGTTGTGTAGATGACATTTGTGTTGGCTTCTTGTTAATTTTTTATGTTGCTTAAACCTTCCAATTATTTCACCCCTAGTAACGCCAATATATTTTTTACCATTTATTTTATTTTCTATACAATAAACTTTCATATTTTATCTCCTTTTATTTTTATTTATAATAAAAAGAAATTTGAGCACCATTGGATTAGTTCATGAGGAATTCTAGCGGGGCTCCGTATTGGGTTTCCATTTGGTCTTCCAATTTTTCTATTTCAGCTACCGCCTCTTCATAAATCTTATCACCATTAAGTGTTACGCCACCAGGTAATTGAATACCCGAAAACTTTTTAAGATTGTTAGCCCAACTTCTTTTGAATAGTGCCGTAGTATATTCTTTAATCCAACGGTCATTCCACACTCGATTGTAAACTGTGGCATCAATACAAGCATAGGCTTCGGCAACAACAATGCTACCAGCAGGACATTCGGATGCTCCCCAAGCCCAATCGATGAATAGTTT
>CAIXZI010000541.1 GCA_903923915.1 uncultured Bacteroidota bacterium | reverse complement strand
GTCTTGAGAATAACTAAGAAAAGAAATTAAGATTAAAAGTATAGTGTATCTCAAACTCCCTCTATCCATTATACTATAAATTATTTTTTAGGCGCAGATTTTTGCGTTTTGTATTCGGCATTTAATCCATTAACAATTTCTTTTGTAAGATCCAACCCCGGTTTTGCATAAAGTACAGAGCTAATATTGGCAGTTGTATAGGCCAAAATATAATCATACTTACCGTTATTAAATCTTGCAATGTAATCAGATACTTTTTTAAGCATATCACCACGTTTTTTTCCGATCTCTTCACCTAAATTTTCTAACTGTTTTTGTTTTGCGGCAACATCATATTGTTGTTGTTCTAACTGAGATTTTTGTTTATTCAGTTCCGCTTCGCCACGCACACCCGCTTGTGCGGCTTGCTGAAAATCTTGGTAATCTGCCTGAAATTTAGCCGCCATACTATTAATCTGACTTTCTAAAGCCATTTGTTTGTTGGCGTATTCTTTAGAATTATCAATAATATATTGATACCCATAATCTAACGAATCAATATTTAAATACGCAATTTTTGCATCTTTTAAATCCACATTATTAGCAGATAATGTTGCTGGTGTTTGTAATACATTTGAAGGATTGGCTCCTGCCAATGATTCTACATTCTTTTTAAGTGAAATGTTCATGTAGAATAAAACAGCAACTGCTGCTACAAGAACAATGTTTATGATAAGTGATACTTGTTTCATATTTCTATTTTTTGAATTTATTTTTTGTCATCCTGAACTTGTCGAAGGATTAATTAATCATATCAAAGCCTGTGTATTTAACTAATACTTCAGGTATTTTAATTCTATTTTCAGTTTGATTATTTTCTAATAAAGACGCCACAATGCGAGGCAATGCCAAGGCACTTCCGTTTAAACTATGCGCTAATTGTGTTTTTCCATCATTACCTTTATAACGACACTTTAAACGGTTTGTTTGAAAACTCTCAAAATTAGAAACCGAACTTACCTCCAGCCAACGTTTTTGTGCAGCGCTCCATACTTCCATATCGTACGTTAAGGCTGAAGCAAAACTCATATCGCCACCACAAAGTTTAAGTATGCGAAAAGGCAGACCTAATTCCTTTAATAAACCGGCAACATACTCACGCATCTCTTCTAATATCTCGTAAGATTTTTCAGGATTTGCAATTTGTACAATTTCAATTTTATCAAACTGGTGCAAACGATTTAAACCACGAACATCTTTGCCGTAACTTCCAGCTTCTCTACGAAAACAAGGTGTGTAGCCGCAATTCTTAATAGGCAATTCGCTTTCTTTTAAAATTACATCACGGTAAATATTTGTAATAGGCACTTCGGCAGTTGGTATCAAGTACAAATTATCTTCTCCAACAAAATACATTTGTCCTTCTTTATCAGGTAATTGTCCCGTACCGTAACCGCTATCAGCATTCACCAAAATTGGTGGCTGCACTTCCATATAACCTGCAGCAATGGCTTTATCTAAAAAATAATTAATTAAAGCACGTTGCAAGCGGGCGCCCTTGCCTTTATAAACCGGGAAACCTGCGCCTGTTAGTTTTACACCTAATTCAAAATCAATTAAGTTATATTTTGCAGCTAAATCCCAGTGTGGTTGTGCATTTGCATGTAAGGTTGGTTTTTCTCCGTGCTCAAAAGTTGTAAGATTATCTTCGGGTGTTTTGCCTAAAGGAACGGTGATATTCGGTAAGTTTGGAACCTGAACTAAAAGCGCTTGAATCTCTTCTTCTTTTGCTTTTAAAATTTCGTCGATTTGTTTTTCTTTCAATTTTAAATCGGCAGTTTTAGCTTTAATAGTTTCAGCTTCTTCTTTTTTGCCACTTTTCATTAACTCGCCAACTTGTTTGGCAAGTGCATTAGCTTCTGCTTTTACTTCGTCGCTTTCTTTTTGCGCATTACGACGTTCAGAATCTATATTAATAGCATTGGTAATAATACTTTCAGCATCTTTAAAATTTTTGATGGCCAATCGCTTAATAACTTCTTCTTTGTTATCTTTTATAAAATTTATTTGCAGCATACTCTTCTTAAAATTTTGACAAATGTATAAATAAAAAAACCCCTCACAATTGTAAGGGGTTCTGTTTTAATAGGATAATCCCTTATGCTTCAGGAAAAGGAATAACCGATACGTATGAACGGTTATCGCGTTTTTTTCTGAAAACAACAGTACCATCAATTAATGAAAATATAGTATGGTCTTTACCCATGCCTACGTTTTCACCTG
>CAIXZI010000540.1 GCA_903923915.1 uncultured Bacteroidota bacterium | reverse complement strand
TGACTAACTCGGCAATACCCATGGCAAGATAATCTAAACCAAGTGCAAGTGGTTGTCCGTGGAAATTACCCCCCGAAATAATTTCATCTTCGGAAGGAAAAATAGTTGGGTTATCTGTAACAGAATTAATTTCAGTTTCCATAATTTGTTGCACATGTCGAACTACATCTTTTGTAGCGCCATGCACTTGCGGAATGCAACGAAACGAATACGGATCTTGCACCCAGGCTTTTTTCTGTGTGATAAGTTTACTGCCTTTTAAATAATTTCTAACGGCTTTAGCGGTTTCAATTTGTCCGAGATGGGGGCGAACGTTTTGAATAAGTTCGCTAAAAGGGTTGATTCTGCCAAGAAAAGCATCAACTGCCAGAGCACCAGTAAAATCAGCCAATTTATTAAGGTGGTTACTTTTTATGATAGCCCAAACTCCGTATGCACTCATAAACTGCGTGCCATTTAAAAGCGCTAAACCTTCTTTAGATTGAAGTTTGATTGGAGATAGTTTTAATTTTTTGTAGAGATTTTCTATGGTAGTTTTTTTACCTTGATAATAAACATCTCCTAAGCCAAGCAATGGCAGGGTAAGGTGTGCCAGTGGAGCCAGATCGCCAGAAGCACCAAGCGAGCCTTGTTGGTATATAACAGGCAGTATATCACTATTATAAAAATAAAGAAAACGGTTTGCGGTATCGATACTTACTGCAGATTTGCCATAAATAAAATTGCGGATTTTAAGCAGCAGCATGATTTTTACAATCTCCTGCGGGACTTCTTCGCCCAAACCGCAAGCGTGAGATTTTACGAGATTTTCCTGCAGCTTTTGTAATTCATCATTTGGAATAATAACATCGCAAAGCGATCCAAACCCTGTATTTACACCATAAATGGGTTCTTTTTGCGTGGCTTGTTTTTTGTCTAAATAAGCTCTGCAGGTTTTTATGTTTTTTATGGCTTCTGCCGAAAATTCAAGTTTTGCATTGCTTGAAATTATTTTTTCGATATCAGAAATGCTGATGTGTTTGTTTGGATTTAAAGTAAAAATCATGGGCGCAAATGTAAGATTATTATAGAAGTCTAAAGACAACATAAAATATTTGCCCATTGTTTTAATTTTTAATAAATTTGTTATGAATAGATTCAAGATTATGAAAAAATTATTATTTGTTTTAGCTTTCGGGAGTTGTTTAGCTTTAAATGCTCAAGTTCCAACTAATGGTTTAACGGCATATTACCCATTTGATGGCAACACACTTGATTATGCAGGAACAAGAAATGGAGTTCCAGTGGGTACAGCTCAGTACGCAACAGATCGATGGGGCAACGCAAACCATTGTTATAATGTTACAAGCCATGCAGACTATATAAATTTACCATCAGATGTATGGGTTAGCGGCGATTATAGTATAAGCACTTGGATTTATGTTACTCAAGTGTGCAGCTACCCAAGAATATTTGATTTTAGCAATGGGTATTGTATTAATGATGCTGTAGGTAAAATGTCAAACGCAGGTAATTCATGCCCTACCATGGAATATTATGTAAGCTCAGCATCAACAGGGCAAGCATTTCTTACGAATGTTAATTTGTCTATAAATACATGGTACCACATTGTATTTGTACAACAAGGTACTAATATGCAAGTATACATCAATAATGTTTCAGCAGGAACAAAAACCAACACGACTCCACCACAAAATATTGTAAGAAATCAAAATAAAATAGGTGGAAGTAATGCCCCCCTTAACGATGATACAAAAGCTTATTTTGATGATTTTAGAATATACAACGTAGCTTTATCTGCAACAGAGGTAGGTCAGTTATTCAATGAAC
>CAIXZI010000539.1 GCA_903923915.1 uncultured Bacteroidota bacterium | reverse complement strand
TCAATTTCTTTTTCGTTTAAAACTCTATTAAATATCTGGATGTCATCAACGGTGCCCTGCGACCAACGATCATTTTTTTTGCTGGCATTATTTCCAATAATTACAGAGTCTGTTTTTAAAAATCGAGTTTCAAAACCTTTGGCATATTTTTGTTGAAGTTTTCCGTTAACATAAAGGGCAAAAAAGTTACTATCGTAAGTAATTACTAAATGATACCATTTGCCAAACTTGGCTTCATCGGTAGAGCAAATGAAAGCCTCTTTGGTTGAATCTTTTGTGGTACAGCCTACAAATCTTTTACTGCTGCAATCATAAATTATGCAATAGGCAATAATAAAATCATCGCCCGGCCCGTTTTTAGTAACTATTAAGGGGTTGCTATCATAACCTTTTCCGGTATAAACCCTTCTATCTATATTCGCCCATAAAGATATGGTGCCGTTTTTTGGTTTTAAAAGATTGGAAGTTCCCAAATTTAAATAACTGGCTGCATGCCCGTGCAAGTAAATGGCAGATTGTTTGTTTCCAAATCTATCGTCTGTTAAAGAAATTCCTTCTGGTTTAATGACAATTTTATCTGCAGCCTCTTTTATCTGATGATTATTGAAATTAAAATTAAGTACTTGATTTGTATCTGTTTGAGCATACTGATGCAATGGAAAGCCCAAATAACATAAGAAAATAAATACTGTTTTTTGAAAGGAGAAAAGTGGCGTTTTAGATTTTTGATGCACAGTTAGGGTTATACAAAATTTAAGAGCCGCAAAGTTACTATTTTGACTGATAAAAAGGGTGAAAACATCGTTTAATTGCAAATTATTGGGGTATAAATCCAAATTTTTAATTGTTCCACAAATTAAAACCGTCATTCCACAAACTAAAATGTCTATTCTACAAAGTAGTCCTAAAAAGCCTTTTTGAGTACCGTAGTTTTGTGCCATCAAAAATTAATTATTAATAAAAAACCACTAAAAAAACAAAATGAAAAAAACAAAAGCAACATCAGTATTAGCAATATCAACAGCTGCTATACTATTTTTAACATCATGTCAGAAAAAAGAATTAGCACCGTCTAATGTTGGCACCAGTTCAGCTACAACTACTCAAAACAGTGGAACATTAAGCAAACCAACTTATGATGAGGGTATTAGATCTGTAACTAATTTAACTTCTGGCGCTAGCGCATCAATTGGCTACGTGCAATTAGTAGTATCATCTTATGTAAATAATGGAGCTAACAGTCGTACTTTTGGTCTTGGTGGCGATGCAATTAACGCCACAACTGCAAAGTGTTATGGAGCTGCACCAGGTATGGAAGCGGTTGTTTATAATGGCGCAGATGGATATGCAAGAATTAGTGTTAGCGGAGGTTTAAGTAGCTCTGGGGCAGCAGGTAGTACTTCTAATGGAGGTAGTGGCGCTTTAATTTTAATTGCTGGGGCTACTCCAACTACATTACGTTTTGAAGAAATTGAAATAAACCCGGCTGACGGACAAGCTTATGGTATTGTAAAAAACGGCAATCAAATTCAATTATATCGTATTGCTACTGATGGAACCGGAACTGCTACAGTAATTACGTATAATGGTAATGCTGAGATTTTTCATAATCCTAACGGTAATGGTTATAAATCTGGCTCTATTTGTTTTGTTGAAACACCTGTTAACAGCGGAACTTATGAACTTGCTTTTGCAAACGAATCAACTGTATATTCAACACTGGGTATCGTAGTTTGGAGATATTCAATTATGGGCAATACAGTTGTTGTTAATGGTTCTCACAACGCTACTTATGCTCCATCTTTAATTCCGGGTGCACAAACGGGTAAAATAAATACCGCTTCTGTTCGTGGTCAATTATTTTTTGCAAGAGACAATAGCCAAATGTACCAACTAAACGCTACTAACTCGGTTACACCAATTGCAATAACTCCAGCTAATACTGCAAATTCTAACGATTTTGGTTATTATAAAACATTCTAAATTTTAAATCAGTATTAAAAAAGAGAGGTAGTTCGTAAGTGAATTACCTCTTTTTTATTTTCTTATATCTACCCAAAAAGAGTAATCAAACTGTGGTAGTATTTATATTTTTAGGTTATTTTTACGGCATAATTTATTTTCAATATGATTCCATTTTCGCCACCACGCATTGATAAAAAAATAACCGATGAGGTAACCGCTGCTTTGCAAAGCGGATGGATTACAACCGGACCTCGTACTAAACTGTTTGAGAAAAAGCTAACTGAATATTGTGGTTGCAAAGCAACTTTGTGTTTAAACTCAGCTACTGCAGGTTTAGAAATTATGCTACGTTGGTTTGGAGTAGGCGAGGGGGATGAAGTAATTTTACCCGCTTATACGTATAGTGCAACTGCAAACGTAATTATACATTGTGGCGCAACGCCTGTATTTGTAGATACAAACGCTACAGATTTTAATATTTCTGTAAAAGAAATTGAAAAGCATATTACGGAAAAAACTAAAGTGGTTATGCCAGTAGATTTTGCAGGCTTTCCTTGCGATTATGATGAAATAAACGCGCTTGTTGCAAGTAAGAAAAATTTGTTTGTTGCTAAAACTGATAACCAAAAAAAATTAGGCAGAATTTTAGTTTTGTCAGATTCTGCACACTCGGTAGGTGCAACTTACAAAGACAAAAAACCAGGCTCGTTAACTGATGTTTCTGTGTTTTCTTATCACGCAGTTAAAAACTTATCTACTGCAGAGGGTGGCTCTGTGGCGCTTAACCTACCCGCGCCTTTTGATAATGAAGAGGAGTATAAAAAATTATGTGTAAGCACCCTGCACGGACAAAACAAAGACGCGCTTGCTAAAACACAAAAAGGTAATTGGAAATATGATATTGTTGAAGCAGGTTATAAATGCAACATGACTGATCTTTCAGCAGCCATAGGACTTATAGAGCTTGAACGATATGATAATGATACGCTTGTAAAACGTAAGGAGATTTGCACCTACTACACAAATGCTTTATCTAAGTATGATATGTTTGAATTGCCTATTCAGCATACAAACGACAAAACGTCGTGTTATCATTTATATCCTTTGCGCATAAAAAGTATAACTGAAGCACAACGTGATGAAATTATTAAACACATTTTTGATTGCGATGTATCTGTAAACGTGCATTTTATTCCTGTTCCCTGCATGAGTTTTTATAAGGGCTTAGGTTACGATATAAAAAATTACAAGGTGTGAAGGAGGAATTAAAATCAAAATTGGCTGAACAAATAAAAAAGATTGGACAAGATTTTGGATTAATCATAGTTCAAGCTCCAAACAAAACCTCAATAAATATTAAGCC
>CAIXZI010000538.1 GCA_903923915.1 uncultured Bacteroidota bacterium | reverse complement strand
TTTCTAACGCCCGATGTATGGTGATTTAACAAAGGGACTTTAGCATGCACTAAAAACGGGCGACGCTCTTTTCTAATAATCTCAATAACCTCTTGCAGGGTGTTGAACGATTTTGCAAAATCAGTACCATCAATGGTGCGGGTTTCTAAGCCTTTAAAACCTTTGGCATACTCAGTCGCATCTTGCGCACGAATTTCTTTTGCGTTGGCAGAAATATCCCACTCATTATCCTGTACCAAGTATAAAATAGGTAATTTTTTTAAAACTGCCATTTGAAAAGCTTCCGCTACTTCGCCTTCGGTAATGCAAGCATCGCCCAGTGAGCAGACTGCAATTGGGTTTACTCCCTTATAATCTTTTTGTTGTTTGGTAGTTTCTAAATATTGTAAGCCCATTGCAATACCCGTTGTTGGTATAGCCTGCATGCCAGTAGCGCTACTTTGATGGGGAATTTTTGGCATATCATCTCTGCGCAGACTTGGGTGCGAGTAGTAAGTACGTCCGCCCGAAAAAGGATCATCGCGCTTTGCCAGCAATTGCAACATCAACTCGTAAGGCTGCATGCCAATAGATAATAGAATACTATCATCGCGGTAATAGGCACTTAAATAATCTTGCGGAAGCAACTGCAAACCAAGGGCTATTTGTATGGCCTCGTGCCCGCGTGATGTAGCGTGCACATATTTGGCTGTAACTTCTTTATTGGCTTCGTATAAGTCTGTTAGCGCTTTTGCGGTACACATGTAGCCGTAAGCTTTTTTTAATACATCAACAGAAACATCTTTATTCACTTTGGGCTGGGTTAAGGTTGGCATATTGCAAATTTAGAATTTATAAGTTATAATTTATAAAGATTTGCCTGCTAAGGATTAATAAATCTCTTCCTTTTAGTAGTTTTGGGCGTTCCGGCAGGTTACTGCCGTCGGGCTGTACACTTCAATCTTTTGTTCGTGCCTCACAAAAGGATTTTCGTTGCCATCCCTAACGCTTTACATATTCCATCTTCACACTAATTAACGTATTGCGTAAAATAAATAACACTTACATTCGTTATCTGTTAAAACAACATATATGAGCAACGAAAAAATAAACCTTCTTTGGGCCGATGATGAAATTGAATTACTAAAACCACATATATTATTCCTTCAGCAAAAAGGCTACGATGTTAGTACCGTTTGTAGTGGCGATGAAGCCCTTGATTTAATCAAAGAAAAAGCATTTGATGTTGTTTTGTTAGATGAAAATATGCCGGGTTTATCAGGTTTAGAAACCTTATCGCGTTTAAAAGCCCTGCGTAGTGAAGTTCCTGTAATTATGATTACCAAAAGCGAGGAAGAATACATTATGGATGATGCCATAGGTTCTAAAATTGCTGATTATCTTATAAAACCCGTTAACCCAAATCAAATATTATTATCGCTTAAAAAAACCTTGGATAACAGGCGTTTAGTGGGCGAGAAGACCAATACTTCGTATCGACAAGCATTTCAGGAAATTAGCAGCATGCTTTTTTCTAACATGAATTATAAAGAGTGGGTAGAACTCTATAAAAAAATTGTTTATTGGGAATTAGAAATTGATAAATCTTCTGATAAAAGTATGCTGGAGGTTTTGCGTATGCAAAAAATGGAAGCCAATAATGCATTCAGTAAATTTATAGAACGTAATTATTTAAGTTGGCTAAACGGCACGGCAGATCAAACTCCTACCATGTCGCATACATTAATTAAAAATAAATTATTACCCGAAATTGATAAAGATGAGTGTGTTTTCTTTTTATTGATTGATAATTTGCGTTACGATCAGTGGAAAGTAATACAACCCATTTTAGCCGAATTATATAAAGTAGAAAGCGAAGAATTATATTTCGGTATTTTGCCAACTGCCACACAATACGCACGTAACGCCATCTTTGCGGGATTACTACCTACCGAAATTCAGAAAAAGTTCCCTGAAATGTGGTTGAACGATGAGGATGAAGGATTGAAAAATCAGTTTGAAGAACAGTTTTTACAGGCACAACTTAAGCGTTTAGGTAAGGATGTAAAAATGAGTTACAACAAAATAACCAATCACGCTGCCGGAAAAAAATTAGCTGAAAACATCAACAACTTAATGCAAAATAACTTAAATGTTATTGTGTACAATTTTGTTGATATGCTTTCGCACGCGCGTACAGATATGGAGGTTATTCGTGAACTGGCTGATGATGAACCTGCTTATCGTTCTATTACCAAATCGTGGTTAGAGCATTCGCCATTATTGGATATCATTCAACAATTGGCGAATAAAAAAATAAAAATTGTCATCACAACTGATCATGGAACGGTGCATGTAAAAGAACCTATTAAAGTGGTTGGAGATAGAAATGTAAATACCAACTTGCGTTATAAAACAGGCAAAAGCATGGATTATAACAAAAAGGATGTATTTGAAATTAAAAACCCTCACGATGCTTTTTTACCTAAACAAAATGTTAGTTCGGTTTACATATTTGCTAAAGAAAACAAGTTCTTTGCGTACCCCAATAATTACAATCACTTTGTAAACTATTACCGCGATACATTTCAGCATGGCGGTATATCTTTAGAAGAAGTAATTATTCCTTACATAACCTTAACGGCAAAGTAAAACTTTAAGCGGCCAGTGATTTCTTAGTGTGTTTGATGTACCTAAGTATGTTGTAAACACATAGTAAAAGTAATAACCATGTTAATAAACTGCCTCCGCAGCTTTTGTAATATAAATAATAGCCAACGGTGTCTCCGCCAATTATTAAATTAAAAAACAGTAAAAAACCAAGTATATAAAAAATCCATTTGTTTTTGGTTGAACTAAAATAGTCGGAAGTCATTGTTGCTATTATAAAAAACAAAGAAACCAAATGATACTCCCACGTAATACCAGATGCTAAATGTGTAAACAATAAAACAAAACTTATTTCAAATAAAGAGACAGGTATTTTTTTTAGCCAACTATAAAAAAGCATTCCTGCAAAGGCAAGCAATAATGAAATGATGATGCATTTGTAAATTAAGCTAATAGTAGCTGCGGGTAAAATGGTAATTATATAATGATACTTTTCTCCATCTTCAGTAAAAGAAAATACTTTGTATAAAGCTGCGGACAGGCCATAGTTCTGTAATTTAGGTTCAACTCTTCCTTCCTGAAACGGTTGCAGAAATGTAATATAATATTCCTGTAAATCAATTATGCCTTGATGCATGCCACGCATAAGTAAGGGAATGGCAATACATAAAATAGTATAGATAACAGCGCGTAAATAGTTTTTATAATTGCTTTTACCTAAAACCCATATTAGCATAAATATGGGAATGATTTTAATGAAAGAAGCTATAACCAAAAGCAAAATAGCATTATTATCTTTTTTAATTAAGTGGTTGTAAACTCCTGCCAGACTTAGCAATAATACCACTTCATTCATTTGCACAAACCAGGTATGGTATAAAAAATACCTGAATGATAAGATAAAGGCAATTAGTAATACCCACTTGATTTGGGTTTCCTTAGATCTGATATGTAAAATGATTTTCTGCGTATAATAGATAATCATTACCCAAAATAATAAATTGCAAAAACAGTATAAAGCTGCTGCTTGATGCAGACTAAACTAGGCAAGTAATTGAAAGCACATGGCAGCAAAGGGTGGATAGATATATCGTTCTGCACCACCAATTCTGCTATACAACGATACCCCGTTAATATAATTTTTACCGGCTTGCCAAAAAACCGTAAAATCTGCCTGTAAGCTTATATCTCGTCCAACTATGATGGAGAGAATGCAAAATGCAATAATAAATAAACTAATGAGAGAAATATATTTAGGGTTACGCAGTTTTGTTTGATCAATAAAGAAAAGTGAAAGTATGTTCTTCATTAAGCTAAAATAATCAAATTAGTCTTGCAATTCAAGCCATCTAAAGCTTTTAGCATCTAAGGTTTTTATGGTTTGAGCCAATTCTTCGCCTGTTTTTTGAAGAATAACATGGTCTGTTTCTCCACTAGTTAAAGCAGTTTCTAATTCCAATTTTTTACTTTCAAGTTGTGCAATTTCCTTTTCTAAATCCTCAATTTCTTTTACAACCTTGTATGATTTTTTAGTGGTTGATGTTGGAGCGTTTTCAACTTTAACTTCTGCTTTAGGTTTAGTTTCAGTTTTTGCTTCAACCTTAACTCCAGTCTTTTCTTTAGCTTTTTCCTCAGCCTTTTGATTATCTTTCCAAATGCGGTATTGCGTGTAAGTACCTGGGTAATCACGAATAAAACCATTTCCTTCAAACACAAAAAGATGGTCAATTAGTTTATCCATAAAATACCTATCGTGAGATACAATAAGCACACAGCCTCCAAACTCGGTTAAAAAATCTTCTAAGGTTTGTAAAGTGGCAATATCCAAATCGTTAGTTGGTTCATCGAGAATAAGGAAGTTTGGATTTTTTATTAAAATGGTCAGCAAAAAAAGACGACGTTTTTCTCCGCCACTAAGTGTAGATACTTGCTGATATTGAACATGAGGAGGGAAGTTAAACTTCGCCAAAAGCTTACCCGCACTAAGGGTTGTGCCATCTGCTAAGGGAATATACTCGGCAATATCACTAACGGTTTCAATAATACGTTTGTCAT
>CAIXZI010000537.1 GCA_903923915.1 uncultured Bacteroidota bacterium | reverse complement strand
ATTCAAAACCACAAATTAAGGCGGGTAGAAATAAAAACACCACATACCAAAAAACTATAAATGCGCAAGCTTTTAATTGTTTGTTGTAAAATAAATAAGGTAATAATACTAATGGAAGAAATTTAAAATTTATTCCCAATGCTATGAGAGCCGCACCCCATAAGGCTTTATCAGCCTTTATTAATCGAAGTCCCTCAAACATAAACAGCAACATAAATATGGTTACTTGTCCGTTATGAAAATTATCTAAAATCAGTTTTGCCGAAAAAATAACTGAAATTAAATTAAAAAGTATTTTTTGTTTGTCTGAAAAAACAGAAAAATCTAAATAGTTTTTTATCAGCTTAAACACTCGAAACAAAGCAAATACATTAAGTGTAAGCCAAATAATGCGTGCCAAATAAACGGGTAAAAACGTAAACGGAATTAAAATAGCGGCAAATAACGGACTATAAAAAAACCGAAAACCATCTTCGTAATGATGAACGAAAATATTTTCGCCATGCAAAAAATCTTTAGAGGCTAAAAGAAAAATGTCAAAATCCTGATGCTGTCTTGTTTCCAATAAAATATAAGCAACAGCCACTATTGGCAGAAGATATTTTATGTATGTATACTTTAACAACAAACCAATTTCTTTGTTTCAAAAATAGAATAAAATTGGGTGTGTTTAGCTAAGCTAAAGTGTTTTCTTTTTCCTTGACGAAAAAGAAAGAAAAAGTCAAGACAAAACGATCTCCAACGCACAGGCTAAACTGCTCCGCGTTTTGTCGGGCTTGCGCGCTGTTTCAAATCATGACTAAATAAAATTTGAACGTTTATCTTTCAATGAGTTTCGCTGAGTGCGGCTGGGCAAGCAAAAAAATGAAGATAAAAATGGTTTCGTTCTTTTAAGGCTAATTACATTTGTCCCTAAAAACTTTTGTACTTTGCAATCAAATTTAAAGTATGCAAAAAAAAGTTTTATTGCTTGGAAGCGGAGAGTTAGGTAAAGAATTAGTAATTGCTTTACAGCGTTTAGGTCAGCATGTTATAGCGGTTGATAGTTACACCGGAGCGCCCGCCATGCAAGTCGCCCATGAGTTTGAAGTAATTAACATGCTCGACGGCGACGCCTTAGATAAAATAGTTGCCAAGCACAAACCCGATTTAATTGTTCCTGAAATTGAAGCCATTCGTACCGAACGTTTTTATGATTACGAAGCACAAAACATAACCGTTGTGCCAAGTGCAAAGGCGGCAAACTTTACCATGAATCGTAAAGCTATACGCGATTTAGCGGCAAAAGAATTAGGTTTACGAACCGCAAACTATAAATACGCAACAACGCTGGAAGCCTTTACCGATGCGGTTTTAGAGATTGGAATTCCTTGTGTAGTAAAACCATTAATGAGCAGCAGCGGCAAAGGACAAAGCATTGTAAAAACAAAAGACGACATTGCAAAAGCGTGGAACTACGCCATGGAAGGCTCTCGTGGCGATTACAAAGAAGTTATCATAGAAGAATTTATAAAATTTAATTCAGAAATTACACTGCTTACCGTTACACAAAAAAACGGCAACACCTTGTTTTGTCCGCCCATTGGGCACCGACAAGAGCGCGGAGATTATCAGGAAAGCTGGCAACCCTGTGCCATTAGTGATGTTGATTTAAAAGATGCGCAAGACATGGCGGCTAAAGTTACTAAAGCACTTAGCGGCAGTGGCTTGTGGGGTGTTGAGTTTTTCTTGACAGATAAAGGTGTTTATTTTTCAGAGTTATCTCCTCGTCCGCATGATACCGGTATGGTAACCCTTGCCGGCACACAAAATCTAAGCGAGTTTGAATTGCATGCGCGCGCTATTTTAGGTTTGCCAATTCCAGAAATTACTTTAGAGCGAGTTGGCGCATCTGCTGTTGTGCTTGCTACGCAAGAAGGCAAAAACCCTATATACACCGGCGTTGAAGATGTTTTAAATAACAAACTAACCGATTTGCGCGTGTTTAACAAGCCAACTACGCGTCCGTATAGGCGCATGGCTGTTGTGCTTACGCATGATAAAGTAGGTGCAGATGTAAACGCTGTAAAAGAGAAGGCGATTAAACTCGCGACACAGATAAAAGTTTCTTAATTCTCCCCTCTCATTTTAGGAGAGGGTTGCGGTAAGGTCGTTTTGGGCGTTCCCCCTTTTAGGCGGGGTCGGGCTTTATGCTGCAAGCTTTTGATTACAAAAGGCTTTCCGCAACAATCCCTAACGCAAAGAGGTAGCAATTTCATTCAGAATTGCTTCGTCACTTTTATGAGATGTATCTATTTTATGTTGCGCTTGCAAATAAAAAAATTCTCGTTGCTGTAATAATAAATTTATTTTTTCTTTTATTTCTCCTTCCAAAAGATTAGAAAACATAGGTCGCTTAACGTCTTCTCGTAATCGTAAAAACAAGGTTTCTGCCGGTGTGTTTAAATAAACAACTTTTCCAACCGAAAGCATAAACTGCACATTGTTATGAAAGCAAGGAGTTCCGCCGCCAACAGAAATAATGGTATTTGTAGTTGTGTTAGAAATTTCTTTCAGGTATTTAGCTTCTAATTCTCTGAAAAAGTTTTCTCCTTTTTCGCTGAAAATAGTTGTAACACTTTTGTTTTCTTTATCAGTAACATGATGATCTAAATCAATAAAAGTAAATTGTAATTTTTTTGCCAAACGCTTGCCAATACTGGTTTTTCCGCATGCAGGCATGCCAACTAAAAAAACAATCATGCTTTGGTAGCGGCTTTTGTTTTATCGTATTTTACAAAAAGATTTATCCAAATAAGACGCGCTTTTCTAAAAATGATTGTCCATAGTAATAGAATAGAAACAACAAATAATATTAAAAATGTGGTGGTACCCCAACTAAAAATTACGTTACTTAAAACAAATAAAGCAATCCCCAAAGCAATATCTAAACCATAGCTAACATACATGGCGCCATAATAAAAACCGTTTTCGGGCATATAGCTGCTGTGGCACACAGGGCAACGTTCGGGCTGTTTGTCAAAGTTTTTTAAGTCGTATGGGTTTTTAGTAATAAAAAAATTGCCTTCATGACAATGAGGACACTTGTTATGTAAGATACTATATAGTTTTGTTTTACTCATGTGTTGTTGTTTTAAAAGTTACGAATTCCTGAACCTTCGATTTCATCTTAATTAAGCATTAGCACAGGTAACCGCATAAGCACTAGCCGGAATGCTTGTTTTTACAATAGCTCCAAAACCCCCAGTAATATCAATTAAATTTTTGTAGCCTTTTGCTTTTAAAATAGATGCTGCAATCATACTACGATAACCACCCGCACAATGTATGTAGTAGCTATTGTTTTTATCTAATGTACCCTGCCAATCACCAATAAAATCAAGTGCTTTGTGGTTTACGTTGTTTAAATGTTTGGCATCATACTCACCCGGTTTACGAACATCTAAAACGTTTATATTTTCTTTTCCGTAATAAGCAGCAAATTCTTCGGCGCTTATAGATGTAATGTCTTCGGTGTTTTTACCAGCTTGTTTCCAGGCATCAATGCCGCCCGCTAAATAACCCAAGCAATTATCATAACCTACACGCGATAAACGCATAACAGTTTCTTCTTCTTTACCTTGTGGAGTAATTAAAATTATAGGTTGTTTTAAATCGGTAATTAACGCGCCAACCCAAGGAGCAAACTGCCCGTCTAAACCAATAAACAAAGCATTAGGTATGTATCCTTGTGCAAATTCTTCGGCTTTACGCACATCTAAAACCAATGCACCATTTTTTATGTCTTTCTCAAACTCGTTTACAGATAAGGCTTTGCTACCTTTTTGCATCACATCATCAAAGGCATGATAACCTTCTTTATTTAAGGCTGCGTTTTTTGCAAAGTATTGTGGGGGTGGTAAAATACCTGTTGTAAGTTCTTTTATAAAATCTTGTTTAGAGATATTTGCCAGCGCGTAATTTGTTTTCTTTTGATTGCCAAGTGTATCAAATGTTTCTTTGCTCATGTTTTTACCACAAGCAGAACCTGCGCCATGTGCGGGATACACCAATACATCATCGGGTAAGGTCATTATTTTGTTACGCAACGAGTCGTACAACATTCCCGCTAAGTCTTCTTGGGTAAGGGTTGATTTAATAGCTAAATCTGGCCTTCCCACATCGCCAATAAACAGTGTATCTCCGGTAAAAATGCAATGTGGCTTTTTATTTTCGTCGAGCAATAAATAGGTTGTAGATTCTAAGGTATGTCCGGGTGTGTGCAACACTTTTATAGTAAGGTTCCCTATTTTAAATTCTTCGTTATCTTTTGCAATATGACTTTTATAGGTGGTTTGCGCTTGTGGTCCGTAAACAATTTGAGCGTTGGTTTTGTTGGCTAAATCAACGTGGCCTGAAACAAAATCTGCGTGAAAATGAGTTTCGAAAATATATTTTAAGCTTGCTTTATTTTGTGAAAGTAAATTTAAATATGGTTGTGTTTCGCGCAATGGGTCTATGATGGCGGCCTCGCCATCACTAACAATAAAATAAGCACCTTGCGCTAAACATTGTGTATATAATTGCTGTACTAACATGAAATTTATTTTGTAATACAAAGGTACGACTAAATGAAAGATTTTTCATGAAAAAACGGTGTTTTAATTTAATGGATTCGCGTTAGGGATTGAAGCGGTTAGCCTTTTTGTAATCAAAAAGCTAAGAGCGTAAAGCCCGACGGTTGTACCCAACCGGAACGCCAAAACTACTTCAATTTATCTGCTTGTGTGTGTGCATCAGCCATAATTTTATCTGCTTTTGCGGCAGCCTCATCATTAATTTTTTGCGCTTTAGCATCAGCTTCTTTTTTCATTTTCTCTGCCACTTTTTTAGCCGCCATTTTCGCAATTGGATTAGAAACGGTTGACACTAAAGAGTCTGCCGCTTTGTAACCCGCGTCTTTTCCTTGCTGAGATAATTTAGCGGCATCAGCTTTTAATGCATCTGCTTGTTTCTGCGCATCCGCTAATAATTTTTCAGCTTGCTGAGATGCGGTTTGTTTTACCTCTGTTACAACCGCTGCTTTTACTTGTTGCACAGCATTAACCTCTGCATTTTTATCTCCTTTTAAACCTGTTTTAATAGTTGGCTTAGTAACCGTTCCGCCAATAAAGGCTGTAATATTTACTTTCTCGGGCAAAGCAATGTTTGTACCTAATGCACTGCCCGCTTTGTTTAATAAGCCTTGCGCCATTTGTTGACCTTGTGCACCCATTAATTTAGTTGGTACTTCCATAGCCCATTTATAATCTAATGTTTGATCAAAGCCTGTAGAACCGCTTATTTCTGCAGGAATACCGGCTATATTAATTTTAAATGGTTTAACAGAAACTCGTCCATCTTTAAATTCGTAAGAAAGACTTACATCGTTTATAGTAATGTTTTTTAATTTATTTAAATGAAGGGCATCGTCTAATTTTACAAAAGCAGGGTAATCCTGTATAGCCACCGATTTTGTTTGGAACACACCATTACCTGTTAGCGTAGTTAAATCCGGACTCATATCGGGTTTTAAAATGCTGGTAAAATTATTTAGTGTTGCTGTAAATTTACCGCGCGCAGAATTAGCTATAGGCGCCATTGTTTTAATGGTATTAAATGTAGTTGCGGTTTTTTGTATGTCTAAGTCGTTTGCATTTAAGTTAAAGTTGATGGCGGGCTTGCGTATATTTTTAGTATCGTAATAACCATTCATTAACATACTTCCGTCTAACATATTCATTTTTACATTTTCCATAGATGCACGTGCGTTTCTCACAACAACGTTACCTGCTACGTTGGTAATTTCCATTTTGTTGTACAACATTTTTTTAATGTCGGTATTTAAAACAAAATCTATGTTAGTTGGCACTGCCGTTACGCTTGATGTTGCGGGCGCAGCGGTTGTTGTTTGTGTAGCTGTAGTACTTGTTGTTGGAGAAGACATTAGTTGATCTAAATCCATCAGGTTAGATGTTAGACTAAAGTTTCCTTTAATTAAACTATCCTGAAAAATGTATTGCATAAAATTTTCGATTTTACCTTGCATTTTAATATCAGAATTACCAAGCTTACTGTCAAACGAAGTAAGGTTTACGGTTTGTGGAGTAAAAGCTAATTTCATTTCATTGATAAATACGCTGTAGGGAAGCGTGGCTGTTTTGTAATTCATTTTATCAACTTCAAGCGTT
>CAIXZI010000536.1 GCA_903923915.1 uncultured Bacteroidota bacterium | reverse complement strand
ATCATTGGGCCCGGACCGCAAACAAAAAAATCGTTGTTTAAATTTAGCCCAACATGATTTTCAATAATTGCTTTTACTTTTGATGGAGTTAATATGCCTGTATAAAGCTCTGCCAATGGCTGTTTTGGAGCATCATACACAAAAACAACTTTTACCCTATCTTTATTATCGGCAACAATTTTTTCTATCTCATTTTTAAAAATGGTGCTTTCTTCGTTTCTATTTGCATAGATAAGTGTAATGGTGCTTTGTTTTTCGATATACAAAACACTTTTTAAAATACTCATCATAGGTGTAATACCGCTGCCGCCTGCAAACAATACATAATTTTTTTTGTTAGCACCTGATAAGGGAGAATGGAAATTTCCCATAGGAGTCATTACTTCAATCATTTCGCCGGCTTTTAAATGACGATTGATATATGTAGATGCTCTGCCATCTTTTACTTCTTTAATGGCAATTCGCAATTCTTTTTCGGCAAATGGACTGGTGCAAACGCTATACGAACGGCGGATTTCTTCGCCATTATGCTTTAATTTTAAGGTAAGGTATTGCCCTTGTTTGTATTGATACTCCACTGCAAGCTGCATAGGTACTTCAAATGCCACAGAAACCGCATCGGGGGTTTCTCTACGAACGTCACTAACTTTTAACTGATAAAATTTTGCCATAGGTTTAAATAAGTATGCAAAAATAGCAAAGAGTTTAAATATGTATTAAATAAAAATCCCTGCACCGAAAAGCGCAGGGATTTGGATAAACATTGTATTAAGATTTATTAAAATCTTTCTAAACCTGAAAAGAAAAAGTTTGCTTCGTTAGCTGCGTTTTCATCGCTATCGCTACCGTGTACGGCATTTGCAGCAATACTTTTAGCAAATAATTTACGAATAGTGCCTTCGTCTGCCTTAGTTGGATCTGTTGCGCCAATTAGCGTACGAAAATCTGCTACAGCGTTATTTTTTTGCAAAACTGCAGCAACAATAGGACCGCTGCTCATATAATCTACTAATTCGCCATAAAAAGGGCGTTCTTTATGTACGGCATAAAAATTACCTGCTTGCTCTTTGCTTAAACGCAGGTATTTCATGGCTTTAATGGTAAAACCGGCTTTATTTATCATTGCTAAGATAGGTCCGATGTTGTTAGCTTCAACCGCATCTGGTTTTAGCATGGTAAAAGTTATGTTTGTTGTCATATTTTTGTTTTTGGGCTGCAAATATAGTGGTTTTTATTTAGGTGGATGCGTTAGGGATTGAAGCGAAAAACCCACAGGCGTAATTGCCGAGGATTTGTAGCGTAAAGCCCGCCGGCGACATGATACTTTGATAAGCTTAGTAAGGCAATGCGCCGGAACGCCCAATTAAGCCACTTGACTTTCTTTAATTACTTCTTTTATATCCTGAATTATTTTCTTTGCCAAATTATCTGCCGTTGACATACTCGCGCTTTCTGAATAAATTCGGATAATAGGCTCTGTATTTGATTTACGTAAGTGAACCCACTCTTTATCAAATTCTATCTTTACGCCATCAACGACATTAACAGGTTGTTTTTTATACTTTTCTTTTATTTTTTGAAGTATAAAATCCACATCAATTTCGGGGGTAAGTTCTATTTTATTTTTAGAAATATGATAATCAGGGTAGCTGCTGCGCAACAACGAAGTAGATTTACCAAACTTAGCCAAATGACTTAAAAATAAAGCAATACCAACTAACGCATCTCGTCCGTAATGAAGCTCCGGTAAAATAATTCCTCCATTTCCTTCACCTCCAATAACTGCTTTAGATTCTTTCATTAAAGTAACTACGTTTACTTCGCCAACAGCAGATGCGGCGTATTTTCCGCCTGCTTTTTCGGTAACGTCACGCAATGCACGTGTTGAAGAAAGATTAGAAACTGTGTTTGCTTTTTTATGGTATTGTAAAACATAATCTGCACAAGCAACTAAGGTATATTCTTCGCCAAACATTTCTCCGTCTTCGCAAACCAGCGCCAAACGATCAACATCAGGATCTACGGAAATACCTAAATGCGCTTTACCTTTTATAACAGCTTTTGCTAAATCGCGTAAATTTTCGGGTAATGGTTCGGGGTTATGAGCAAATTGCCCGTCGGGTTCACAATGAATTTTTACAATTTCAGTAACACCCAAAGCCTCCAACAACATAGGCACAGCAAAGCCTCCACTTGAATTGATAGCATCTAAAGCAATAACAAATTTCTTTGCTTTAATGGCTTTTACATCTACATAAGGCAGTTTTAAAATTTTATCTATATGAAGTTTTAAAAGATCATCACGCTTGGTTATTTTACCTAAATGATTTACATCAGCATAACTAAAATTAGCTTCTTCGGCAATGGCCAGTATTTTGGCACCATCCGCTTCGCTAACAAATTCGCCTTTGGCATTTAATAGTTTTAAGGCGTTCCATTGCTTAGGGTTATGACTTGCGGTAATAATAATACCACCTTGCGCTTTAAGCTCAGTTACTGCCACTTCAACGGTTGGTGTGGTTGATAAACCAATATCAATGCAATTAATGCCTAAAGCAGATAAAGTTGAAACAGCTAGCTGATTAACCATATCCCCAGATAAACGCGCATCTCTGCCAATAATAACAGAAACATTTTCCTTGTTTTGTTGTTTTATCCAAGTGCCGTAAGCAGATACATATTTAACTACATCTGGCGGTGTAAGTCCTTCTCCTGCAATCCCCCCAATAGTTCCACGTATGCCCGAAATAGATTTAATTAATGTCATTGGTATATAAAAGTTATTTCTGCAAAATTAAGCATACTTAACAGATAACATTTTTTATTTCTTAACACATACAACAATATATGTTTAAAAAAAAGAGGTGTACCAAATCAAAAACAGATACTTTTGTATAACGCTAAAAATGAGTATCTTTAGATAGGTGCTGTTTTAAAGCATAGAAAGGATTTTAATGGACAAAGACAATTTTCCGGAAGGCTCTTCAGACGAAAATAACATACTTGATTTGATTAAGCGATTTGAAGAAATGCTTGAGCAAAACGATATGTATTATTTTGAATCTGACCAACTGGAAGAAATTATAGAATATTATTTTAATGCCGGAAACCCAGTTAATCTTAAAAAAGCAATTGATTTTGCTTTAGATAGATACCCATTTGTGGCTGATTTTAAAATTGCGCGCGCTCAGTTTTTAGCTTACAATCAAAACACACAAGAAGCTTTAAAGCTTTTAAATGATGTAGAGTTGATGGAGCCTTCTAACCCCGATATTTATACTACGCGAGGTTATATTTATAGTCAGATGGGTTTAAGTGAGCAAGCTATTGAAAATTATAAAACCGCGCTTAATTATACCGAACAACCTGATGAAGTAATGATTGCTTTGGGAGTTGAATTTTTAAGTCAGGATAAATTTTTAGATGCTATTTATTATTTAAAGAAAGCAGTGCTTCACAATCCTGAAAACGATTATGCATTAAGCGAATTGTTTATTGCCTTTGATGCTGCTGCCCAGTTAGAAGAAGGTGCTGCATTTTACAAAACATTAATTGATAAAAATCCGTACAATCATTTTGCATGGTTTAATGTTGGTTTGTGTTACAGCAAACTTAACAAGCATGATATTGCTTTGGAAGCATACGATTATGCTTTGGCCATCAATGAAAAATTTGCATCGGCTTATTTCAATAAAGCAAACGCCTTGGCAGGATTGAACAGATTTAATGAAGCGATTGATGTTTATAAAGAAACCTTTGATCACGAAGAACCGGACCCAATTGCATATTATTATATTGGTGAGTGTTACGAGCAGTTAAATGATTACGACACAGCACTTTTATTTTACAACAAGTGTATCAAAAAAAATCCCGGCTTTGCTGATTCTTGGTTAGCAATTGGTGTAATATTAGATTATCAAAACAGATTAACAGAAGGAATTCATTACGTTAAAAAAGCCATTGAATTAAATCCAAAAGATGCTGAAACCTGGTATATTTTTGGAGATATACAACGTAAACTTGGTTTTTTTGAAGAGGCTGCAGAGGCTTATGCCAAAGTAATTGAGTTACAATATGACGAATGGGATATTTGGTTAGACTACGCCGATTTATTGTTGGAGGCCGATTATGCGGAGCAGGGAATTGCCATGTTGCAGGAAGGTTTAAAATTATTTCCGGATGTGGCAGAACTTCATTATCGTTTAAGCGCTATGTTAATTGCCGCAGGAAAAAAACAAGAAGCACTTGGCGAATTACAAAACGCACTTACTTTAGATTACGATAAACACAATGAGTTGTTTGAATATGCGCCTGCGCTAAAAGAAAACCAAACAATTTTAAATGCTATAGACACTTTTAAAAAGCCTTAATTTTTATGATGAATATTACATTGCCTCACATGCCAACCCGTACCGAAAAACCTCGTAACAGCGGTTTTACTATGGTGATGGACAAAGGCTTATCACTACGACAAGCAGAAGATTTTATTGAAGCTGGAGGAGAATACACAGATGTAGTTAAACTTGGTTTTGGTACCTCAGTCGTTTCAAAAAACATAAAAGAAAAAATTACGCTATACAAACAAGCGGGCATAAAAACATACTTAGGCGGCACTTTGTTGGAAGCATTTATTGTTAGAAATAAATTTGAAGATTACATTCGTCATATAGAATCTTTAAAGCTTGAGATGGCCGAAGTATCTGATGGCTCAATCGAATTAGCGCACGATAAAAAATGTGAATACATTAATCAACTGGCTAAACACGTTACTGTTTTATCCGAGGTTGGTTCTAAAGAAGAAGGTATTATTATCCATCCGCAAAAATGGGTTAAGATGATGAAAGCCGAGCTAGATGCCGGTTCTTGGAAAGTAATTGCAGAAGCTCGCGAAAGCGGAACGGTGGGCATTTTCCATCGCAATGGCGGCGCGCACGTTATGTTAATCAATAAAATCATTTCTAAAATTCCTAAAGAATCTATCATTTGGGAAACTCCACAAAAATCGCAACAAGTATATTTTATTAAACTAATGGGTGCAAATGTAAACTTAGGTAACATTGGTCCGGATGATATTATTCCTTTAGAAACCTTACGCATTGGGCTTCGTGGAGATACTTTCTTTTCTTACTTACCTGATGATATCAGAGAAAAAAATATGCAAAAAGCAGAATAACAAAATAAATTTATGCAAGAAATAACAGTACAACAATTAAAATCAATGATGGATGCTAAAGAAGATTTCCAATTGATTGATGTAAGAGAAGAATATGAAAACGATATTTGCACTATTGGCGGAGAGCTAATACCAATGGGCGAGGTAGCCGATAACGTTGAAAAAATAAGTAAAGACAAAAAAGTAGTTGTGCATTGTCGCAGCGGCAAACGTTCTGCTTCTATTATACAAATGTTAGATCAAGCCCATGGCTATAAAAATCTGTATAATTTAAAAGGTGGTATTCTTGCTTGGGCAGATGAAATAGATACTTCTCTTTCTAAATACTAAAACAATTTTAAAAATATTTTATGGTAGAATTATTTACGCATATACTGCACT
>CAIXZI010000535.1 GCA_903923915.1 uncultured Bacteroidota bacterium | reverse complement strand
AGTTTGTGGGTGAAACTGAATAATTGTTATTCTATGATGAAAAAAATTACAGTGTGTTTTTTATTGTTTCTTGGTATTTTCTTTACAGAAAGTGCAAAAGCGCAAGATCCGCAATTTACCCAATTTTATGCTAATCCTATTTACTTAAACCCAGCATTTGCAGGCACTGCACGTTGCCCAAGGTTTTGTATAAATTATCGAAATGAGTGGCCAGGCTTAAACAAAACATACATTACAACAAGTGCATCTTACGACCAACATGTGGATGCTTTATCAGGTGGAATAGGTTTATTGGTTACGCAAGATAGAGCCGGAAACGGAATTTTAATTACCACAAACGCCAGTTTAGTTTACTCTTATCAGTTAAATATTAATAGAGAGTTTTCTATAAAATTTGGTTTACAAGGTACTTATCATCAAAAAACTTTAGATTGGACTAAGCTTACTTTTGGCGATATGATTGACCGCCGCCGTGGTTTTGTTTACAATACCAACGAAAATCCGCAAAATTACCCCAACCAAACTAACAGAAATGTAGATTTATCTGCAGGTATATTAGGGTATAGCAAACGTTATTTTGTGGGGGTTGCCGTAAACCACATAAATCAGCCAGATGAGTATTTTGTAGGGCCAAACAGCCCTTTACCAATGAAATTAACGGTACATGCCGGTGCTAACATTCCTTTAGAAAAAGGTGGCGAAACGTATATCAGCCCTAATATATTATATCAATACCAAGGGCAGTTTCAACAACTTAACCTAGGTATGTATTTTGTAAAGAAAAACATTGTGGCAGGTTTATGGTATCGTAACCAAGATGCTATGATTGCTTTAATAGGCTATCAAAATCAACATTTTAAATTTGGTTATAGCTACGATATAACTATTTCAAAACTAGCTAGTATATCAGCTGGGTCTCATGAAATTTCGGCACAGTTTCAATTAGCTTGTCGCCCAAAACATCGTAAATTCCGTACGATTAGTTGCCCATCCTTCTAAAAAAATAAAAATAAATGTAACTTTGTTTACTTTTTTACGTTAAAAAGAAAATCTATACACGAACAACATGGCAAAAACAACCAAATTATTAAAATCCTTAGCGCTTTTTTCGGCGGGTGGATTAATGATATTTTCTTGCAGCCAAGAAAGATCGCCTATTACCGGATGGGCTTACAACACCTCTGAAAACGGAGGTTTTGAAAAAGTACCTTATGAAGAGCAAGAAACCGGACCAGGCTTGGTTTTAATAGAAGGTGGTACCTTTACTATGGGGCGTACAGAAGCGGATGTTACCTACGATTGGAATAATACTCCACGCCGTGTTACGGTATCTTCTTTCTATATGGATGAAACTGAGGTTACTAACTTTGGTTATTTAGAATATTTGTATTGGACAAACCGCGTATTTGGACCAAGTTACCCTGAAGTATTTATAAAAGCATTGCCTGATACATTGGTATGGCGCGATAAATTAGCCTATAATGAGCCTTTTGTAGAATATTATTTACGTCACCCGGCTTATCGTAATTACCCGGTTGTTGGTGTAAACTGGCTACAAGCTAATGATTTTTGTACTTGGCGTACCGATAGAACAAATGAGTTTATTTTAATTCGCGAAGGTTTATTAAATCACGTGCCAAATCCATCCGATCAGGATTATTTTAGCACCAGAGCTTATTTATCAAACAAATGGCAAGGACAATTAAAACAAAAATTACCATCATTTGACGAGCAACAACCAGAACGTGATGTGCGTATGGAAGATGGTATCTTTTTACCAGATTATCGTTTACCAACAGAAGCAGAGTGGGAATATGCAGCTTATGGTTTAATAGGAAACACTATTGGAGAACGTATTACAGATCGCCGTATTTATCCTTGGAACGGGCATGGCGTTCGTAACCCAGATGAAAAATATATTGGTCAAATGCACGCCAACTTTGTACGTGGCGCAGGAGATTATATGGGTACCGCAGGTTGGTTAAATGATAATGCGGATGTTACAGCGCCTGTTTACTCATACTGGCCTAACGATTACGGTTTATATAACATGGCCGGTAACGTATCAGAGTGGGTGATGGATATTTATCGCCCGATGACTTCAACCGACGCAAGTGAGTTTCGCCCATTTCGTGGTAACGTATTTAAAACACAAGTTAGAGATTCTACCGATAATACGATTGCTACAAACACAGAAGGAATTTTAATTGATAAAGTAGATCACACCAAAAAGCAAGTTAACCCTGCATCACAACATGGTGTTAGTGGGGAAACCATTGAATTGGCAGATACAAGCGTGGTAAATTCAGTACCGGGTCGTGTATTATGGAGAGATGTTACCATTGCAAAACCTGAAGATAAATTAGATGAAAGAAGAAACTATAAAACAAATGATTACCGTGATTATTTAGATGGCGATGTAAATTCAAGTATTTATTATACTCAAGGTGAAGATGCTTTTGGTGAAAAAGCAGGCAAAATGATGTACGAATACGCTAAAACATCATTAGTAAACAACTGGAGCCGCGTTTATAAAGGGGGTAGCTGGAGAGACCGAGCTTATTGGTTAAGCCCT
>CAIXZI010000534.1 GCA_903923915.1 uncultured Bacteroidota bacterium | reverse complement strand
CAAAGCTCCACATATCTCCATACTCATCTATTTGTTTTGTGGTTGGTTTACCTGCACCGTGCCCTGCATTTTTATCTATACGAATAATAATTGGCTCTGTGCCTGTTTGATTTTCTTGTAAGGTAGCCGCAAATTTAAACGAGTGCGCCGGCACTACCCTATCATCATGATCGCCAGTTAATACAAGAGTTGCCGGATAATTTACTTTTTTAACATTATGTAAAGGTGAGTATTTAAATAGACAAGCAAATTCATCTTTGTTGTCACTACAACCATAATCAACGCACCAAGCTTTACCTATAGTAAATAAATGAAAGCGCAGCATATCTAATACGCCAACGGTTGGTATGCATACTTTAGCAATATCCGGACGCTCGGTCATTACGGCACCAATTAATAAGCCTCCGTTACTACGGCCATGTATGGCCAGTTTTTCGTGCGAAGTATATTTTTCTGCCACTAAATAATCACAAGCAGCAATAAAATCATCAAACACATTTTGCTTTTGGCATTTGGTACCTGCTTTATGCCAATCTTCGCCGTAATCGCCACCACCACGTATGCCGGGCACACAATAAACACCGCACGCTTCTAAAAACAAAGCGCGGTCGGTTCTGTATTCAGGTGAGTAATATGCGTTAAACCCGCCATATCCAAAAACAAAACAAGGGTTATTGCCGTTTAACTCAATTCCTTTTTTAAACGTGATAAACATAGGAATAAGCGCTCCATCTTTGCTATTAAAAAAAACTTGTTTGGTTTCGTAATCTTCACTTTTAAAATCGGTTTTAGGTTTAAAAAATAATTCTGTTTTATTTTGCCTGATATTATATACATATACCATTGGCGGAGCGGTAAACGTAGCTCTAGTAAAAAAAGCTATGGTGTCTTTATCTGATGTACTCAAGTCATTTACTTTGCATAAACCATCTAAATTTACTTCGTTAAGCAACAAGCCTGTGGTATCATACACATTCATTTTCGAAGCCACATCGTGCATAAAACTGGCTATAAATTTTCTGTCGGCGTATTGCACACCTTCTAATAAATCTTTTTGTTGCGGAATAATTTCTTGCCAAAATTTTTCATCAGCATTAGCTAAATTTATTTTTAGTAAACGTTGATTAGATGCTTTGTAATTGGTTTGTACGTAAAAAATATTGCCGCTATTATGAACAACATTATAATCATTTTCAAAATTGTCAACCAATTTATGCCATGTATTTGCAGGTTCTTTTATTTCTTTTATCCATAAAGAATTTCCGCTGGTGCTTTCACTACCGGAAAGGATTAAATATTTTTCATCATCAGTAACACTTGCTATAAAATTTCTATCCGGATGGGTTTCATCTGCAAAAATTAGTTTATCGACACTTTGTGCTGTACCTAGTTCGTGATAATAAACTTTATGCCCTGTGTTTTGCTTGGTTAAAGCCTTGCCGCTTTCTGGCGCATCATATCTACAATAATAAAAACCGTTTTTACACCAACTGATATTAGAAAATTTTACCCACTCAATTTTATCTGTCAGTTGTTTTTTTGTGGAGACTTCAAGTACATTAATTTCTACCCAATCGCTGCCTGCTTTAGAAATTCCGTACGCCAAATATTTCCCATCTTTAGAAACATCCCAACCAGAAAAAGAAACCGTGCCGTCTGCCGAAAGCTTATTGGGATCAAGTAATTCAACCCGTGCATCTTTCAAGTTTTTTTGCACACAAAGCACAGCTTGATTTTGCAAGCCATTATTATAAAACGAAAAATACATGCCTGCTTTTTTAACAGGAGCCGTCAATTTTTCATAATTCCATAATTGGGTAAGGCGTTTTTTTACTTTCTCTCTAAATGGAATTTTTTCTAAATAAGAAAAAGTAACTTTATTTTCTTCATCAACCCAGGCTTTTGTTTCAGCACTGTTATCATCTTCTAACCAACGATAGGGGTCTGAAACTTTAGTGCCAAAGTAATCGTCTATCTGATTTACTTTTTTTGTTTGAGGATATTTAAAATCAATAACTGCTTTAACTGCTTTTTCTTGATGACAAGCTGATAATATACTTAATGCGCTAAGTGCAATAATTACTTTTTTCATTTGTTGATGTTTGGGGTAAGAAACTTAATTACTCTAAAAAGTCTTCTATGGCACTCATTTTTTTCTCGTTATAATTGCCCTTTTCTACATGAACAATTTTGCCGTCTTTATCTAACACAAAAAAGTAAGGCTGACTTTTATCTTCGATGCCAAGTTCTTTTTTTACATCTTTTATTCCATCGGTAGAAAAGAATAAATGAGGCCAAAATGATGGGTCAGTTTCTTTTTTCATTTTTTCTTTACTCGATTTTTCCAGCACCTGATTAAGTAAATTAAACCTTGGCATGAAGTAAAAGTTAATGTCAAAACTGGTTGTTGCGCCAAAAGAATTGGTGGTATCTTTTTTAACTACAAATTCATTATAGGCAGGGTTTAACCAAGATTGTAAACCACCTTCGGCATCTTTACTAAAACACATGGCAATTATGCAGGGCTTACCTTTTCCAATATCGGGTATGGTAATGTTTTTATCGGTAAATGTTTCTCCTTTTACATTTGGAAACATTTTTCCAACTCCGTATTGTGCATTTAACTTGGTAAATGCGGCTACTAATGCTATTGCGATTATTTTTTTCATGCGATTATTTTTTATGGCTTCCCACAAATATATTTAAACTAACTAAACAAATAGTATTTTTGTAGTATGAATTGGAATAATTTAGAAAATGCTTCGCAACTAGCTGCTATTAATGAAGAATCTAAAACTATACCCGTTATGTTATTTAAGCATAGCACCCGTTGTAGTATTAGCGACATGGCTTTAAATAGAATACAAAGCAATTGGAAAGATGCCGATAATCAGCACATCAAACCTTACTATTTAGATTTAATTGCGCATAGAGATATTTCTAGTTTAATTGCCGAACAATATGGCATTGAACATCAATCTCCGCAGGCATTAATTATTTCAAACGGAGAATGTATTTATCACGAATCGCATACAAATATCAGATACAACGATATTATAAAATTGGGTAAATAATTTTACAGCTTTTCTGCAATAAGTATTAGATCGATAACTTTTGATCCGTCTGGGGCAGGATATTCTTTGCGATCTAACTTTAAAATTTTAAATTGATTTTCTGTTAAGGTTTTGGTTAAATATTCAGCTTCGTAGTAATGCATAAATATTTCATCGCCCTGACTTCCTTTTCTAAATCCAGATTTTTTATAATCATCCTCCATGGTGCTTATGTATAGAATACCATTGGGGCGTAAAACACGGAATGAATTCTGTATTAACTTTTGTGTTTCTTCCTTGGTTAGGTAAGGCAAACAAAAACCACACATTATACCATCATACTTCTTTTTTAGAGAGTAAATATCCCTGCTATCTAATAATTCAAATTCTGCTTT
>CAIXZI010000533.1 GCA_903923915.1 uncultured Bacteroidota bacterium | reverse complement strand
AGAATAAATTTCTTTGTCAGACCATGTACCTACCAACTCTTGTGCAATAACTAAATTACTTAAAAATATTAAAGCAATTATTGATGCAATTTTTTTCATATAAATGTGATTTTTAATTTTGCTAAAGATAGAAATAATTTACCATCCAAAACCTAAGCTGTAGCCAAGTAAAACAACAGGTATTATGCTTGAACGCATAGTTCCGGTATTTACATATTCTGTTTGGTAATTTCCGTTTGCATTGTTTACCTGTGTTATATTAAGCGCATTGTATGTTGAACTCCTGATACCAAAACCTGCATAAAAATCGTTTACAAAAGAGTATTTGCCACTTCCGGAAACTACTTGATAACCATATATAAGGTTAAACCCCAGGTTTTTGATAGTTATATCCGGGCTACCAACAAACACGACATTATTATTATAATTTTGGGAAGTTTGTGCATAAGATAAGTTATTGGTAGAGTAACGTAAATTAAAATGAACGTAAGACCCTTCTGGTGCCTCGCCACTAAAGTATAATTTTAAACCCGCTGCAAGATAAGGACTAGGCGAGTTAAACGCCGAATTTGCAAATATCTCAGATAACTTAACATAATTACCATTTCTACTACCTAAATCAAAAGCATCAGAAATCTCTCCGGCAAATGTTTTTTGCATTAAATCTTGTCCAACGCAAATTCCTAAGCCCGCTTGTATGGCAACAATATCTCCAAATGCGTGTTCCCACTCAAATGCCAAGGTGCTTCTGCCAAGTAAAGCTAAATTAAACTTAATGGCATTGTTAGAGTTTTTATACGATTTATCCGATGCGTTTTTAGAATCATTAGCACTGTTAAGAACCGAGTTTTTATCGGGTACAAATCGCTCGTCTAAATCATTTGGGTCTCCGGTTTGTGTTGTTTGCTTTTGCGCAAAAACATGTGTGCCAAATAAACAAATAAACAAAAGGTATTTAAAAGAATCTTTCATCGTGTTACTTTATCTTTATCAATACAACGTAATTAGAAATAGATTTTACTTTTTCTTCTAACGAAGCGCTGCTTAAACCTTGATTAGCCGGCAAATCAACACTTTCGGGCAAAAGTTCTATCAGGTTTTTTATGTAGCTTAATTTAATAGCATAAGAAACGTTATCAGCATCTGGTATGCCAGCATTGATAACACCAATAAGCTGTGCTTTATCATTAAATAAAGGGCCGCCACTGTTACCCGGTTGCACAGGTATAGATGTTTGATAAGAGTTGATAGCGTTGTTATACCCTGTTTTAGAACTTATTTTTCCGTCGGTAAATTTGGCTTCTTTACCCATGCCTGATAGCGCGTAGGGATAGCCAATTGTAAATGCACTGGCACCCACATCAACGCCACCACTTTCTTTAAACGAATATGGTATATTAGTTAATGATTTAAAAGACTCATCATTAATTTTTAAAATAGCCAAATCATTATCTACATCTTTTTGTACTACCGTTGCATTATACGATTTAGTAAGTCCGCCACTGTGTATTTCGATTAATACTTTATTGGCACTTTCAATTACATGATGATTGGTTAAAATATAACCATCAACAGAAAAAATTAAACCCGAGCCTGTTGCTTTTACATCCATATCTGTATTAGAATTTCCTCCGGCAGATGAAGCACTTTTATAATCAATTTCTTTAAAAATTAATTTTTCAATATTTACGGTTGATTTGCCACTAACTGCAAAGCCAATGTTGCTTCCGTAATTTTTTGTACGAGAACTACTGTATTGTACCTCGCCATTTATAGAGTATATGCTTTTTTCGCCATCGCTTAAAATTTTAATAATATTAGCCCCTTTCTTTTTAATGGCCGAAGAGTACATACCATCTGCACGTACCGAGTTTACGCCTTCATAAACTAAACCAACATATATTGATGTAGATGATATGTAGAAATAATTATAATTCTGCCAATCTTTAAAGCCATAAATAAGTCCGGCTTTAGAACCTTCTTTTAGCTTTTCAATATTGATAACGGCTTCTAATGCAAACTCGGCTGATTTAGATGGAATGCTTATGTATCTTGAGTTTCCGGCAGGTATATATGAGGTTAATTCTAAAGAACCACTGCTAATTTTAGCCGAAGTTTTATCGCTGGTATATAAATCCCAATCATTATTATTGTTCTCAAAATCTTCTTCAAAAATACGGTTTGATTGCCCATCTTCATTGTATTCTTTAAATCTTCCGTTGGCAATTTGCCCGTTGGTATATTCAATTTCTTTCCAAATTTTACCACTTTCATAATAGTAGGTAGATGTTCCGCTTTCTACACCGGTTGCATTAAAATTACGAGACATTTTTTTATTGCCGTTTTTATAATACCAGGTACACAAACCTGTGTAAACGTTTAAACTTTCATCTTCTTCGTTAGCTGTAATTATTTTTCCTTCAAAAAACAAAGCCCCACCATTTACATAATGAGATTTATATCCATTTGTGGCATCGGTTTTTTGTCTATAATAATATCTAGATTGTTCTTGATCGGTTGATTTTCCGGCTTTATCAAAATAAACTTTTTCGCCAGTTGATTGAGAAAAGCTCATTTGAAAACTTAGTAGTAGCAGTAAGCTGATAAAGATTTTTTTAAACATATATAACGAGTTAACTATTTTTTTAAATATAAAGTTTATTTGCGAATTACAATGTTAAAACTCACAATTTTTAGGTGTACGTGCAAAAGCAATTACATCGCGTATGTTGCTCATGCCGGTTACAAATAAAACCAAACGCTCAAAGCCTAAGCCAAACCCTGCGTGCGGACAAGCACCAAATTTACGGGTATCTAAATACCAATACATTTCTTCGGTAGGAATGTGCATGTCTTTCATGCGTTGTAGTAATTTATCATAACGTTCTTCACGTTGTGAGCCACCAATAATTTCGCCAATACCCGGAAATAAAACATCCATAGCGCGCACTGTTTTATCATCATCATTTTGACGCATGTAAAACGCTTTAATGTCTTTAGGATAATCGGTAAGAATAACCGGCTTTTTAAAGTGCTTTTCCACCAAATAACGTTCGTGCTCGCTTTGCAAATCGGCACCCCATTTATCAATTAAATAACTAAATTTTTTCTTTTTGTTATGATTACTCTCGCGTAAAATTTCAAATGCTTCTGTATAAGTAACACGTTCAAAATTATTTTCTACACAAAACTTTAATTTATCCAGCAAAGTCATTTCAGAACGATCTTGCTGT
>CAIXZI010000532.1 GCA_903923915.1 uncultured Bacteroidota bacterium | reverse complement strand
GATGAAAAGAATTTTCTCTCTACTTATTTTGGGTTTATTACTTTTTGTAGGTTACAGTGCTTATGTTGCTTTTTTAAAGCCAAATATATACCTTGATGGGAAAAAATATAAATTTATTTACATTCCAACCAAGTCTTCTTACGAAGAAATGATTGCTATGCTGGAAGAAGAAAATATTTTTAAAGATAAACAAACGTTTGAATGGCTGGCCAAAACATACGACTTGCAAAACACCTTTAAGCCCGGTAAATATAGGATAATAGCAGGCATGACTAATCGCCAATTAATTAATAGCATTAAAAACGGAAAGCAAGAAAAAGTAAAAATTACCTTTAATTCATCTGATCATACCAACGATGATTTAATAAAAAAAATAGCTGATAAACTTGAGATTAGCGAAGAAGAATTAGAGACTTTTTTTGTCAGTCAAACTTCTTTGCGTGATAAATACAATTTTAGCAATGAAAACCTGCGTTGCCTTTTTATACCCGAAACGTATGAACTTAACTGGAATACTTCCTTACCCGATTTTATGCAATTAGTAGAAAATAACTATGTAGATTTTTGGACTAACACCCGCAAACAAAAAGCAAAACGTGCTAACCTTAGCGAAATCGAAGTTATTATTTTAGCGTCTATTGTTCAGTCAGAATCAGCCATAGATGAAGAGCAACAACAAATAGCCGGTGTGTATATAAATCGTTTACATAAAAATATGCCCCTTCAGGCCGACCCTACTTTAATATATGCCGTTGGCGATTTTTCTATACAGCGCGTGCGCAGCAGAGATAAAGATATTGATTCGCCTTACAACACCTATAGAAACAAAGGGCTTCCACCCGGGCCAATTTGTTTGCCCTACACACAAGCCATTGATGCTGTGTTAAATTATAACCGACATAATTTTTTATACTTCTGCGCTAAGCCTAATTTAAATGGGTATTCTAACTACTCGGTTACTTACGAAGACCATAAAAAATACGCCGATGCTTACCAAAAAGAAATGGACAGGCGGGGCATAAACAGATAGTATTATGGCGTTCGATAGAATTCTACTTGTTAATATTTTGATAGTATTATAAAGCTAAAAATTACGAAATTAGCCAGTTGTAATGCTAAAAAAACTTCATATAAAAAATTATGCGCTATTAGAAGAAGTAACTATTTCTTTTGATAAATCGCTTACGGTAATTACCGGAGAAACCGGTGCAGGAAAATCTATTATGCTTGGCGCATTAGGTTTAGTTTTGGGCGAGCGTGCTGATATGGCTGTGCTTCGCGATAAACAAAAAAAATGTATTGTTGAAGCTACTTTTCTAATTGGAAATTATGTGCTTGAAAATTTCTTTACAGAGAATGAATTAGATTACGAAGTAGAAACTACTATTAGAAGAGAAATTGCACCTGATGGAAAATCGCGTGCGTTTGTAAACGATACTCCGGTTACATTACAAGTTTTGAAACAACTTTCACAGTATTTAATTGATGTGCATTCTCAGCACGAAACTTTACTGCTTGATCAAGCATCGTTTCGTTTTAATATGGTGGATGCTTTTGCTAATTGTTTAGATGAACGAAAGCAATACAATTCTTTTTTTATTCAGTTAAAAGAAAAAGAGAAAAAATTAAATGAACTTTTAGCGTTTGAGCAACAAGCCAAAAAGGATTTTGATTACTACCAGTTTCAGTTTACAGAGTTAGAGCAGGCTACTTTAAAGCAAGGTTATTTACAACAATTAGAACAAGAATTTGACACACATAATAATGCCGAATTCATTAAGCAAAATTTGCTAAAAGCATCTGTAAGTATCGATGGTGGCGAAGAAAATATTTTATCGCATTTATCAGGGCTGAAGAACACATTGTCTCAACTTGCCCGTTACGGAAAAACCTACGAGGAACTTGCAACACGTGTAAATTCAACTTATTTGGAACTCAAAGACATTTCTTCGGAAATTGACAATGTAAACGAAAAAGTTGTTTTCGATCAAAAAAAATTAGAAGAAATCACAGCGCAACTTGATCTGCTAAATCGTTTATTAAAGAAACATGGAGTTGCTGATGAACTAGAGCTTCTAAAAATTAAAACTGAGTTAGAAGAAAAATTAAACCAGTTTAATTCTATTGAAGAAGAAATAAAAAAGCTGCAAGCTGAAATTAAAAAATTAACTGAAGCTGTTTGGGCAAAAGCAAAATCACTTTCTGATAAAAGAAAAAAAGTTATTCCTGCCATAGAAAAATCAGTTCGCAATATGCTGGCTGATTTAAGTATGCAAAATGCACAATTAGTAATTAATTGTAATTCTGTTGAAAGCCTTACTAATTATGGCTGTGATGAATTGCAGTTTTTATTTTCTGCCAACAAAGGACTTCCTTTAAGTGAGCTTCATAAAGTTGCTTCAGGCGGAGAGTTATCGCGTTTAATGCTTTGCTTAAAATCTCATCTGGCAGAAAAGACTTCTTTACCAACTATTATTTTTGATGAAATAGATACCGGCGTTTCGGGAGATGTGGCACATAAAATTGGAACCATACTTTTACACATGGGCAAAAACATGCAGGTTATTGCAATTACACATTTACCTCAACTGGCTTCTAAAGGCAAACAGCATTTATTTGTGTATAAACAAGATATTAAAGAACAAACACAATCAGAAATTAAAATGCTTACAGCAGAAGAACGTGTAGTTGAAATTGCAAAAATGCTAAGCACCGGCAAGCCAACAGAATCAGCACTTTTGAACGCTAAAGAGCTTTTAAGCTTGAAGAATTAATCCCTAATTATAAATCCAATTTTTCCCTAATACTTGTAAACTCTGCTTTATTCTTAAAGTGGTTTATGAAGCATTGCAATTTATCAAGCATCATTCTAGGATTTTTAGAAATGTAGGAAGGAAGCGAGAAATTTGATATATCAGCAAATTCCCAAGGGTGAAAATATAAATTTACATACCCATATTCATCCAAACATTTTTGTACTTGCTTGCAAAACCATTTGACAGAGCAATTTTTAAATGTTAACCAAAACAAAGGTATGCGTAGAGTAGGAGTTACCGTTGTAGGGAAAATTATCAAATCATTTTTTTTAAAAACGGTTTTCTGTTCTTTCAAATGATTGTATCTGCCAGGGATACAAGTTGGATTAAGCGATGAATCATACAAATATCCGGCATTCTGTAAATCTGTAGAATTAACCTCGGCCATGCGTGGCATTCTAAACCCAACGATATCTGTGCCGCAAATATTTTGTAAAAGTTCTTTAGATGATTTTAAATCGGAAACTTTAAAAGAAGAATGAAAAAAACTATGCGAGGCAATTTCGTGCAAAGCAGAAAGTTGTTTTATTTGCTCAGGCTTTTGCTGTGCATAATTAGCGGTGGTAAAAAATGTGCACGATATTTTTTCTTTTTCAAGCATTGGGAGCAAGGCTTCCATTCCTTTCGAAGTAATTTCTATTTGTTCTGTATCACTTATAGATTGCTTGTACTCAAGGGGTAAGTCAAACTCTTCCAAATCAAACGTGAGACAAATAATAGGTTTTTGTTTCATATTAAGATTTAAGTTTTCCAAAAACTGAACGAATTAAAATGGAAGCAAAGTTTAAGGTTTCGTGTAAAATAGTTTTAAAACTCATATTGGTAAACTTTACATCTGCACGAAGCTCTACGTCAATTGTAGAAACTACACTATTTTTGCTTTGATATGCCATGCATACAAATTCGGTATCAAATAGAAATTGATTGATAGTTGTTTTTAACATAAATTTTTTTCCTTTTTCTGAAAAACCTTTCAATCCAGATTGTGTATCCGTATGTGGAATTTTAAGAAAAACCTTATTTAAAAAATTACAGGCTTTTGAAACTAACTTTCTTTTTAAACCTAAATGCAAATAATATTCTTCATTTCGTATTCCAACTACAACATCACTGTTTGTTTTAAGTTTATCGTAGGCCTTTCGCATACAACGCATTTCATACGGAAAATCATAATCGGTATAAAGTACAAAAGAGGCTGTGGTTTCTGCTACGCCAGCTCTAACTGCAAAACCCTTCCCTTTGTTTTCACTATAAGAAACAATTTTAATGTGTGGAATTTTTTCTTGTAATGTTTGAATTACTACATCGTCAAAATTTTTGGTTGAACCATCGTTTACAAATACTATTCTAAAAGAAATATCTATAAAAAGACTTTGCAACTCCGTATATCTAACAATATACTTTTCCACCCAGTTATCACGTGGATTAAAAACAGGCTGCACTATTTCTAAATCAAATACTTGCACTGGTTTGTAGAGGCTTATAAATAAGTAAATCGTAAAATATCTTTATCCATATTAATAGACATGGAATAACCCTGATTTTTAATGGAGCCAAATATTGCCTTCTAAACTCATGAGGAAAAATATCTGTTGGTAATAAAATGCAGGCAACAATTAATAAAATAAGCAAAGTATTATTTAAAATAATTTTTGGCGCAAAGGCATACCAAATAGCTGCGCCTGTAATTGCTATGATGTAGGTGGGAGATTCTGCTGCGTGATTAAAAATTACTACAAACAACATGATGAATGAAAGATATGTTAATATAAAAACGGTGTCAACTTGTTTTTTAAAAATTTTAAATAAAGGAATAAATACAGTAATTAAACCAGTTAGCTGAATATAAAAGTGATTGATGGGATTTGAAAACCAAGTATAATTTACACCAATTAATGAAGGAGAATTAGAAATGAATTTATCTGTAGCATCTTCTGAAATAGTTT
>CAIXZI010000531.1 GCA_903923915.1 uncultured Bacteroidota bacterium | reverse complement strand
GTTATACAAAACATAAAAAATACCGTGAAGAAATTTTTAGTAAAAAAGTAAAAACTTGTAATTGCGTTAGGGGTTGTAGCAGGCTGCCGTGCAGCGCGTAAAACCCGACGGCGTAATCGCCGGAACGCCCTAATTAATAATTGAAAATTAAAATTTAAAAGATATTTTTGCTTTGTGTTAATTAAGAAAACCCGCATACCTGTTTTACATATTGTAATGATTGGCTTTTTGCCATCGTTTTTAAAGAAATTTATATATCGCATCAAAGGTTACAAAATTGCAAATGATGTTAGTTTAAGTTTAGGTTGTGTGGTTATTGGCAAAGATGTTGAGATTGGAAAAAAATCGAGCATTGGGTTTTTTACTATTATAAGAGCTCGTAAAATTAAAATTGGCAGGTTTGTAAAAATTGGCGCTATGAGCGCCATTGATACCGAAAGTTTTTCGATTGATGATGATGGGCGCATAAACGAGCAGGTTTATATTGGTGGTACAAAAACGCCGCAATCATCATTAAAAATGGGCAAGCGCACCATTATTATGCAGGCAAGTTATATTAACCCAACGATGCCTATTAGCATTGGCGATGATAGCGGCATTGGCGGACATTGTTTATTATTTACACATGGCTCTTGGAATTCAATTTTAGAAGGATACCCGGTAAAATTTGCACCCATTAATATAGGTAAAAAAGTTTGGCTGCCTTGGCGTGTATTTATAATGCCGGGTGTTAGCATTGGCGATGGAGTAGTGGTAGGTGCAGATTCGATGATTAATAAAGATATACCTGCAAACTGTTTGGTGGCGGGCTCTCCGGCAAAAATTATAAAGGAAAATATTCCTCAACCTTTAGCTAAAGAAGATAAACAAGAAATACTAAACGATATTTTTAAAGAATTTGTTCAACATTTAAATCATCATGATTTTGTTACAGAACAAAAAACTATTGCAAGTGGTTTTGAGATAAACATTAAAAACAAAAATACAAGTGCCGTAATTTTATTTTGTGAAACAATTACAGATATTGTTAAAGCAACAAACATTAATTCTATTTTAGTTTTAAATAAAGGCGAGGCAAAACTTACTTCAAATTATACAATGGTAATTTCTTTAGAAAGTACGAATAGGATTGGTACATCAGATGTGGGCGAAGAGTTAGTCCAGTTTCTATCTCGCTACGGAGTTCGTTTTAATCGTTTAGATTAAGCTATGAGTTTATTGGTATATCTGGGGCATCCGGCACATTTTCATCTTTTTAAAGAAACGATTAAAAATCTTCAGGCAAAGGCTGTGAAGGTGGTAATTGTTATAAAAAGCAAAGATGTTTTAGAAAAATTATTAATAGATAGTAAACTTCCGTATCTAAATATTTCTGAAGCAAATAATAAAGGCAACGCTTATAAAAACTTTGCCAAGCGATTGTATAATTTGGCAAAAATTATTCGAAATGAAAAACCAAAACTATTAATAGGCTCTGCTGCGGAGCTTACTGTACTTGGAAAATTGTTTGGAATTCCATCCTATATATTTTTTGAAGACGATTTTGAAGCGGTAAAAAAGTTTGCAAAAATTGCCGGTCCGTTTGCAACGAAACTGATTTGTCCTGATTGTTGCAGCGCCTGGAAATGGAACGATAAAAAATTGGGTTATAAAAGTTATCATGAATTAGCTTATTTGCATCCGAACCATTTCACGCCTAATGAAGAAAAGGTGAAATCTATTTTTAACCTAAACGAAAAGAATTACATTTTACGTTTTGCGCAACTTACAGCTTATCATGATGTAGGAAAATCAGGCATTACAACTGCTATTGCACAACAACTAATTGATATGCTTTCTGCAAAAGGAAATGTTTTTATTACTTCTGAAAGAGAATTAGAACCTCAGTTTGAAAAATACAGAATACAAATTTCGCCTTTAGATATTCATCATGCTTTGTATTTTGCTGATATGTATATTGGTGATAGTCAAACTATGACCGCAGAGGCTGCGGTGCTTGGTACACCTGCCATTCGCTTTAATGATTTTGTTGGCGAGCTTTCGTATTTGGAAGAATTAGAACATACATTTACTTTGACGTATGGCATTAAAACTAATCATCCCGAAAAGCTTTTACAAAAAGTGAATGAACTTTTAAAATCATCAAACTTAAAGCAAGACTGGCAAAGCAAACGACAAAAAATGTTGACTAAACGCATTGATTTTGCCGATTTTATGACAAAGCTTGTCGAAAAAGAAATTCTTTCATAAAAACTTTTATTTATATTTAACTCTTTGAGAGATAGAAGATGAAGAAAGAGCTGATAGCTAAAGAACAAGGAGAGGAAGCGGTTGAGTTTATCTCAAAAAATGCCGATATACAATCAGAAAACACCTATGTACTAAAAACATTAGATGCCTTTAATATTAAAGCCATTGACAATGAAAATTGTGCAACCATTGTAAACCTTCAAAAAATAAATGATATAAGAGGTATTAATGATTTTTTTAAAGTAACAAATACTAAATTACCCGAAGGCGGTGTTTTTATTGGTTGTGTAGAAACAAATTTACAACGTCAAAAACGTATTTTAAAAAAATATCCTTTTATTATTGCGCGCATTTATTTTTTGTTTGATTTTGTTTTTAAACGTGTATTCCCAAAACTTTTTCTTACCCAACG
>CAIXZI010000530.1 GCA_903923915.1 uncultured Bacteroidota bacterium | reverse complement strand
GGTGTTATAAAAGATGTTTCTAGAAATTTTTCTTCCGCATTATCTATTTTACATAAGGATGTAAAAGTAAATTGCATGCTTAAAAAAGATGGTGCATACGGGCCACTTAGTTGGGAAAAAGACGACGATTACACGAGCGCCACCATAACAGATATTCCAATTCATGCCAAGATTAAAGCCGGAGATACCGTTGTTACAAGTGCTTTATCATCTATTTTTCCTGAAGGAATTATGGTTGGTTATGTAAAAAGTTTTGAGCGAAAAAGTGGCGATGCCTTCTTTACCGTTAAAGTAAATTTAAGCACAAACTTTAAAAAACTGAATCATGTTTACATTATTAAAAATGTATTTAAGGCAGAACAAGATTCGTTAGAGTTTAAATCAGAAAAGCACGACAAAGATGATAAGTGATGTTTTAAAAAATATTGGTCGCTTTGCTGTGCTTGTATTGTTGCAAGTTCTCATTGTAAAAAATATAAACCTGGGCAGGTATTTTATTTTCTTTCCTTATGTACTGTTTATTTTATTGCTGCCGTTTAATACACCAAAACCATTAACGCTTATACTTTCTTTTATACTTGGCTTATGTATTGATATGTTTTATGATACACAAGGCATGCATGCTGCCGCCTGTATTACCATGGCCTTTGTACGAAGTTTTGTGTTAGAGCTTTTTGCGCCGCGTGAAGGGTATGACGAACAACTAAAACCAACCATTGCATACATGGGCGTAGGTTGGTTTTCATCATATGCATTGATTTTAATTTTGGTACATCACTTAGTTTTATTTTACATAGAAGCATTTACGTTTACCGAATTTTTTAGAACGCTGTTACGTGTGTTAGGTAGCACAATAGCTACTTTTGGGTTTATTTATTTAATGCAATTTTTATTTTATCGCCCAAATAAAAATCGAATTTCATGAGTAAAAATCCATACTTAGAAAATCGTAAATTTATTATTGGCGGTATTTTTTCGCTTATCGCATTAATCTATATTTCGCGTTTATTTTACTTGCAGGTAATTGATGATAAATCAAAATTAGATGCGCGTAATAATGCATTTCGTTATCTAACAGAATATCCGGTACGTGGTTACATTTATGATAGAAAGGGCAAACTATTAGTATTTAATGATCCTGCTTACGATTTAATGGTAGTGCCACGAAACGTTTTATTTTGCGATACACAAGCTCTTTGCAAAATATTAGGTATTGATACCGGAGGCTTTAACCACCGCATGAAACGCGCTAAACTTACTCCACGAAAAGAATCGTATTTCGAAAAACAAATCTCTTCCGAAACGTATGCAAAGCTTCAGGAAAAGATGTATCGTTTCTCCGGATTTTTTATTCAGAAAAGAACCATACGTCGTTATCCCCAAAAAATTGCAGCACATTTATTAGGTTACATTGGCGAGGTTAGTAAAGCCCAGGCTGATAAAGACCCATACTATCGAGAGGGCGATTACATTGGTATTAGCGGCATTGAAAAATCATACGAAAAAGATTTGCGAGGCATAAAAGGCACACGCATTGTGATGGTTGATGTGCATAATAAAGAAAAGGGCCGTTATGCAAACGGAGCTTATGATACCTTAGCTATTTCGGGCAAAGGCCTGTACTGCACCATAGATGCGGAGTTACAAGCTTACGGAGAATCTTTAATGCAAGGTAAACGCGGAAGTATTGTGGCTATTGACCCAACAACCGGAGAAATTTTAGCATTAGTTACGAGTCCGACTTATGACCCCAATTTATTAGTGGGCAGAGAACGTTCTAAAAATTATGCCTTGTTGTTAAAAGATACTATTGGTGTTCCCTTGTTCAATCGTGCATTGATGGCTGCATATCCTCCGGGCTCCATCTTTAAATTAATTGATGCCTTAGTAGGCTTGAAAGAAGGCGTGCTTCAGCCATCTACAGTATATCCTTGCCATAGAGGTTATCCTCCCATGGGTAACAAGCCTAAGTGCCACCCACATGCCGCCGGAGATTTATATATGGCCATTCAGGCATCTTGTAACTCGTATTTTTCTTATGTATTTAAAAGTATTGCCGAAGAACACAAGTATAAAAATTTTACAGATGGCTACAACAACTGGCGCGATAACGTAATGAGTTTTGGTGTTGGAAAACATCTTGGTTCTGATTTGCCGTATGAGCTTGGTGGCAACGTACCGTCGGTAAAATATTACGATAAAGTTTTTGGCAAGCATCATTGGTTTGCAAACACAGTTATTTCTTTAGGTATAGGCCAGGCAGAGTTAACCATTCTTCCTGTGCAAATGGCTAATGTAGTTGCTTGTATTGCAAACAGAGGTTATTATCACATACCACATATTATAAAAGCAGTTGATACGCCTAAAAACAGAAACGCAAAATATGATGAAAAAATATTTTGTTCTGTACCCAGGCAATATTTTATTCCGGTGGTTGATGGTATGGAGCGTGTATTAAAACCAGGCGGAACTGGCTATGCATCTGCTATTAAAGGGATTGATGTTTGCGGAAAAACCGGTACTGCGCAAAATCCTCACGGAAAAGATCATGCCGTATTTTTAGCTTTTGCTCCAAAAAACAATCCTAAAATTGCTATTGCCTGCGTGGTTGAAAATTGTGGTTTTGGTGGGATTTTTGCTGCTCCTATTGTAAGCTTAATGATTGAAAAATATTTAAAAGGAGATATTGATAGAAAAGATCCTCGTCGTGTTGATATGGAAGCACGTATGGTTGCCATAGATTTAATACATGGGAAAAACCTGCCCCCGGAGCCTAAACACCATTAGTTTTTTCTTTTAATATGATTAAAAAACACATAATTAAAAAGAATAAAATATTAATCCCGTTATTAGTAATGATAACTATTACTTTTTTAGGATTTAAGCTATCTAACAATAAGCAAGAATTAGAAAAAGGATTAAAATTTTTTATAGATACTACAAGAGCTACACACAATAAGAAGAATAAAAATTTTGTTTATGTCTTAAAACTATTTCATAAAGAGAAAAATGATTTTTGCTTTTCTATTAGCTACATTCTAAATACAGCAGATTATAATCTTGTACACCCAAACTATTTTATTGATTTTTCAGATGAGATAGTTTTAATCGAGACAGATTCTATAAAAGACAAGCAAATTATTTCAGGTTTTAACTTTAAAAAAATAACCGACAAGGATAAAGAAAGGGTATTAAACAAATTGTACCCTTCAGAAGATGGTGGTTGGACATATAGTGCATATATTTATACATATTACCATGATAATAAAGGGAAAATTAAAACGGAGTTTTTCCCTAAATGATTTAGCTACCCTGTTTCTATTATATTCAACAATTATTAAAATCTCCTAAAAAATATATTCTCTGTAAAATCTTAGTAACTTAGTGGTAGCTATGAAACGTATTATATTTCTAATTCTTCTTGTTCAAATTTCTATTAATAGTTTTTGTTCTCAGCTATTAATTCCTATGGATGCTTCTCAAAAAAATCATTTAAAGGCTTATGGCTTGGCTTACTTTGCGCTTAAACATGATATTGAAATTTATTGGCTTTTAAATTATCGCGGCGGAAGTTTTATGTTTAGAAACGATAAAGTTTTTATTGATGAGTGTAACATTCGTGGGATATCTTATGAAGTAATTCCGGATGCAAAAAGCACCGCCATCTTACAAGAAATTTCTAATCCCTTCGCCCTTGTTGGTGTTATCACCAACAAGTAAAAAATTAAACCCCAATCTTCTCGTTCACTACTTTTAAAATTTCAGTTTCTAAAGCAATGGTTTTATTTTCTATATCTTTTCCTTTTGCAATAATATCGTTTACATAAGTTTTATCATCGTAACCTGCTGCATTTATACGTACGTTCATAAAAGCACCCATTACCGCACTGCGTGCACATAAAGCACCCACACCTGCATCAGATACCGAGTTAGGGTTGCCCACTTCTGCCATGGCTTTAATAACTTCCATACTTGCATAAGTAGTTTGCATTACCTTAAATGGTATTTCAATGGCAAACTTGGTAGCATCTTGTATAGCTTTTGTGCGCATCGTTTTTTCTTCGTCGGTACCTTTTGGTAACCCAAAGGCTGTCATAATTTTATTAAAGGCAGCCGTATCAGCATCAACCAATTTTACTAATTCATTTTTATAGTGTTCGCCTTTTTCTGCCCAAGTGCTAAACTCTTGCCATCTATCATCCCAACCTTTTTTATGTGATGATAAGTTAGCCACCATAGTTGCCAAGGCAGCACCTAAAGAGCCAACATACGCAGCAATAGAGCCACCGCCCGGCGCAGGACTTTCACTAGCAGTTTCATCAGCAAAATCTTTAAGCGTCATGCTTATTAATTTGCTGTCGGCTTTATCAGCAAGCATGTATTCTATAATACGTTCTTCGGGCTTAAAAGGACCAAGCTCATCTAAGCCCATAGATTTTACGGCTATCTTAATCAGTTCTTTTTCAGATACACCAATAGAGCGTTGTTGTTTTAGTAAGAAATATTTTCCTGCATCCAACATAGCTTTCAACGGAATCAATCCAATCAATTCAGAACCTGTAACGCGTATGCCGCGCTCGGTTGCTTTTTTACAAACTTCATCAAACGCAATATGTACAGGTGTGATATTAATGTTGGTAAGGTTCATGGAAATTTGTGCCACACCATACTCTTCAATAAACCAACCAATAGCTTTTACACTTTTTAATGTACCCGGAATCATAACGGGTTTGCCATTGGCATCGTTTACAATTTTTCCGGTAATTGGATTTCCTTCACGTTTTACTCGTCCACCTTCTCTAACATCAAATGCAATAGAGTTTGCACGACGAGTAGAAGTTGTATTTAAATTCACGTTATACGCCACTAAAAAATCGCGTGCACCAATAACCGTTGCACCACGTTTGGCGTCAAACTCGGCCGGACCAAAATCGGGTTTCCACTCGGGTAATTTTATTTTCTTAAAGAAGCCTTCATATTCTCCTGCACGTATTACAGAAAGATTGTTTCTGCTTTTATTTGTCTGAGCTGCTTCGTATAAATAAATTGGTAATGCTAATTCTTTACCCACACGTTCACCTAATTTTTGCGCCCACTTAGCGGTTTCTTCCATGCTAATATTGGCAATAGGTATTAACGGACAAACATCGGTAGCGCCCATGCGTGGATGCTCGCCTTTGTGTTTGCTCATATCAATTAACTCGCCCGCTTTTTTGATAGCGTGAAAAGCAGCCTCTATAACAGCTTCCGGGCTTCCCACAAAAGTTACTACGGTACGGTTAGTTGCCTTGCCCGGATCTACGTTTAATAAACGTACGCCTTCAACAGCTTCTATCTCGTCTGTAATTTGTTTAATAATATGCATATCACGTCCCTCACTAAAATTGGGTACGCATTCAATTAATTGTTGCATGATTTATAGTTTAGGTTTTGTTTTTAAAGGCACTCGGTATTATGCTTTGTTTTTAAAGGCACCCTATACCCCGCACCAAATTCAATATAGTTAGCTACCGCCCATTGTGTTTTTAAAGATAGAATAGCTACCATATTATTTTTAAAATAATAACGCATACCTATACGATTAAAAAAACTCCCATCGTCACGATACCTAGAGATAACGTAATAACCCATTTCAAGCGGAAGGCTTAACCTACCAATGTTATAAGCATAGCCAACTTTAACACCTACTTGTGTGTTTTCTATATTGGAGGAAAGATGAACACCGTCTGATTTTAATTGTTGCAATACAGCTGCGTTATAAAAAACATCTATACCCGCACCAAATTTATGTGTGTTTCTTTTGTTAAAGTAATATGCTGCAGAATAGCTTTGCGCTAAATATTTTGGTCCGCCGGGTTGCCCTACTTCATTAGCACCATAAGCCAACCAAAACAATAGTTCGTGCTTAGAAACAGCTTTGCAACTGGAGTCAACTTTATCTATTACTGTTTTTTGTTTGCATTTAAATTTATATACAAAACCCGTATTAACCGTAAGCATATTTATACCCAAGTTAGGCACTTTAAACCTACCGTTAGATGCATGTGAAAAATTTAAACCTGCCTCCCAGCGTAAACGTTTGCAAATATCCCAGCGGTAAAAAAATTTAAAATTGATGTACACATTTTCAGGATTGCTAATCAAATTATCTTTATGGTTTGTAATAGGGTCAAAATGAACCGGGGCATAAGCAAGCCCTTCAGAGATACGCAGATTTAATCGAAAAGGTTTTGGTTTCTTGTTTAAAGGGATGTCGAAAAAGAAATAGAGCGCATATAAATTACCTAACTGTTTAGGGTTATCTAAATTAAAGAAGCTAAAGCCAACCCCATGTTCAGGAAAATTATTTTCGTGGTGCCATAATTTATGGCCTGCAGTTGGCTTTATGTAATTAAGTTCTAATCCCCAAATATTTCCATTAACTAACTGTCCTACATTATTATGTTGTTGCACAATAATACCATAATTAAATGCGGCACGTATATAATCATCCTTTCTATCTGCATCTATAGTTTGTCCAACTAATAAATAGCTGTAAAAAGCAAGC
>CAIXZI010000529.1 GCA_903923915.1 uncultured Bacteroidota bacterium | reverse complement strand
ATGGCATGGCAGCGCACCAAACGATGAACAATTGTCTAAAGCCCTTGCGCAATTGCCTGAAACTATTGGCGATTATTAGGTTTTTCTAAAACAATTTCATAACCCAAATTTCTATCTGTGTCATTGCGAGGAGGAACGACGTGGCAATCGCTTTAACTTATGAGATGTCAAGAGAGCGTATGTCATCCTGAGCTTGTCGAAGGATAGGAGCAGACAACGCAAATGGTTCGACAGGCTCACCATGACCACACAAACTATTATCCGAAGAATTCCAATAAAAAACCCCTCTCGTTTTAGAAAGGGGTTTTTAAAAGCACTATATAATTAAAATATTAGTCTCTTTGTTTTGGTGGTTGAGCTTTTTCAACTTGAATTGGTCTGCCTTTTACATCAGTTCCGTTAATTTTGTTGATAGCTTCAGTAGCCGCATTATCGTCTGGCATTTCAATAAAACCAAATCCTTTTGCACGTCCTGTAATTTTGTCTTTAATGATTTTAACCGAAGATACTTCGCCAAACTCACCAAATAACTGACCTAACTCATCTTCTCTTAAGTTGTAGTTTAGGTTTCTAACATAAATGTTCATGTTTTCTTTAATTAATAATTAATAATAAAATAATTTGCATTACAAATCTAACAAAATTTTTATCAAAAAAAAATATAGATGTTAATATTTCCTAAAACGACTAATTGCCTGTTTTAAAGGTATTAAAGGGAGTATCGCAGGCATCAATGTCAAATAACACCAAAATTTCCTTCCATTTTAACTCAATGGTACACTGGCTTGGTTGGATGTAAATTTTCTTGATTGTGGCATCCGGCATTTTAAAATCAAAACTTGTATTCATGCTTCTTGGACCTTCAAAAACAAAGGCTTGCGTAAAATTTTCGGCCAGGTCTATATTTTTTATGTGAATTTTTTTGCCAAAAAGCTGCGTATATAATTCAAAAACAGCGCGTACAATTTTTATTTGAATTTGATTAAGAACAGGGTCGTAAGAAATTTTTACATCGCCATGCACCTGTGTTTTGTATTTCAAAATGCCCGCCTGCACTTTAACATCACACACAAACTGAGAACTATCCGGGCGCACTTGCAAACGAGCATTTTCTACCGTCCAGTTATATTTTATATCCGTTACATAAATATCATACGAGCTGCTGCCATTTATAGATCCAATGGCGCTGATAATTTTATTTATACTTTCCTCGTGTATAACTACCGAAAAATCGTTGGCTGTTTTTTTCTGTGCCAGCAGACTATTACACAACAAAAACAGTAAAATAAAACACCTCATTATTTTGTTTTTTTAGCTTTTAAAAACTCATCTAGCTCTTGGGTATCAGAGATGTATTTTGCCATTATTTTTTTGTCTTTACCAATTACAAAAATTTGTGGCGTACTTGATATACTGTAGGTTTCCAGGTAGTTGGCTCTTCCATTTGCATCAATAAGATGTGTGCCGGGTAGTTTAAACTGTTTTAGTTTTTCCTTCCACTCATCTTCATCAGGTAAAAGGCACGCGGTTATTAAATTTATTTCCAGATGTTTTTTTAACCAAAGACTAAGCTTAGGCATTTCTTCTACGCAATGCTTGCAATCGTAGCTCCAAAAAATAAGTACGGTTGTTTTATTTATTTGCTGATGCAGGTTTACCTCTTTACCGGCGCTATCTGTAGCCGTAAAATCAGGACAAACATTCCCAATAAATAGTTTTTTAAGTGCGTCGCTTCGTTTATAAATCTTTTTTAATTGTTCGTCGGTAAGCCACCAGCTGCGGTCTTTTTTATAATATTGCTCAACCAAATGCATAAATATTTTGTCTTGTCCGGTAACAGCAGATCGTTCAAACGAATTACCTAAAAAATACAAACTCCATTTAAAAACTTCTTTTGATGCTGAAGCGCTTTGCAAAATGCTATCACAACACGCAATAACGGAATCTGTTTCCGGAAATCCATAATCGTTGATATAATTGGTATAGTTAATGTACAAAACATTACTGTAGGCCAATTTATCATTGCTAAAATTTAAGTTATCTAAAAAATGCTTTTTAAGGTAAGATGCTTTGGCTTTTCCTGCAAGGCTGGCAGGAGATTGTATCGGCATGCTCGCTCTTATCAAATCAGCCACGAAAGTGTTTGGATTTTTTTCGATAGTTTGTTTCTTAAACTTATTTAGTTGGTTTTGATAGCTAATTATTAAGTTTCTTAAAATGGGTATTGAATCTTGTCGTACATTTTTTCTGCGCAATTTTCTCTGAAGCACTTCCATCTGGTATTCATTAAACTTATACTTTTTTAAAAAATCGTAATAGGCGGTATTTTCTTTGCTATCAGTAAAAGCAATACTTCCCATAATATCAGCCGTATCTACCAAAAGAGTAAACGTGTTTTCATCTGTCATCAAAAATTCGAGGGCTTTTTTGTTTGATAAATAGAATAAAAAAACGCCCCCGGTAAGTTGCTCTTTGCTTTCAAAAATGGCTATGCCTTCTCCGTTTGTAAGGCTGGTATCCCGCGCATAACGATTTTCGCCATATTGGTAATACATGTAGATGGGGTGATTTTTTACATTGCTTTTTAATGTAATTTTGTAGCCGTTTATTGCACAAAGCGACAAACCACAAAAGTTAATCAGGCAAACCAGTAATACAATGGCAAAGTTTTTAGTTCCTCTCATTTTTATTT
>CAIXZI010000528.1 GCA_903923915.1 uncultured Bacteroidota bacterium | reverse complement strand
TGTGCAAACCATCATTAAAGATTTTTCGCCACAGCGTAAAGTTACTATTCAAACGGTATATTGGGTAATATCGGCACTAACTTTTTTATTGTTATTTATTTCGTTTAGTGTTAATCAAAAATCGTTGCCCGGATTTTACAGGTCATTTATTGTTTCTGTTTTATTTATCATTGTTATATCTAAATTATTAGCCTGTACTTTTTTATTGATAGATGATATTCTTCGCTTATTTCGCTGGAGTTATCAATATGTTACTACCTTTAATCATCCCGAAAAACGCGAAGGCATATCTCGTTTAAAATTTTTAGCCTATGTATCAGGTGGTATTTTTGCTACTTCTTTTATTTCATTTTTTTATGGCTTGGCTAAGGGTTCACACGATTACCGAGTACATAAAGTAAAACTAAATTTTAAAAATTTGCCTGATGCCTTTAACGGATTAAAAATTGTGCAGTTATCAGATATACATACCGGAAGCTATGCCGATACAGAAGCTTTGTCTCGCGCCTTTGATATGGCTATGGAGCTTAAACCCGATGTTATTTTTTTTACCGGAGATTTAGTAAACGACAAAGTAACCGAAACCGAAGGCTTTTTACCTGTTTATCAAAAACTAAAAGCGCCTATGGGTGTGTTTTCTATTTTAGGAAATCATGATTATGGTGATTATGAGCAATGGCCAAGTGCGCAAGCAAAACGAGATAACTTAGAGGCTCTTAAGGAAGTGCACAAACAAGCTGGTTGGCGTTTGCTAATGAATGAGCATGTGCCTTTAGAAAAAAACGGACAACAAATTGCTTTATTGGGTATTGAAAACTGGGGCGGTAATTTAAATTTTCCAAAATACGGAAGGATGGATTTGGCTTATGCCGGCACAGAAAAATACGATTTTAAAATGCTGCTTTCTCATGATCCATCGCATTGGGATAAGCAAGTTAAATTACAATACAAAGATGTTGATTTAACCTTTAGTGGTCACACACACGGCTTCCAGTTTGGCATAGAAATACCGGGACTTATTAAGTGGAGCCCATCTAAATGGGTTTATAAACAATGGGCCGGCTTGTATAATAACAACAATCAATACATTTATGTTAATCGTGGTTTGGGCTGTGTTGGCAGAGAAAGAGTTGTTGCCTACAATGGCCGTTTAGGTATTTGGCCCGAGATTACTTTTATGGAGTTATACATAGGATAGTAAACAACTTTCTTTAAAATCATAATACGATTTATAATACTTTTTTCTGCCGCAAAAAAGTATTCAAAAAGCCACCACGAACGCCAACTTTCGTTACGACTGTCGCACATATCCGCCCTGCTTGGCTTGTCTGCACTCAAGTTCGCACCGTTCGTGGACACCAGCCCCGGTATTTCGTAACCAACGTTGTTTGAAACCCGAGCGCGAGCCCGACCTCCGAGCCGTTAGGCGAACACTATGATACCATAAGTAATAACAAACAAAAATCATGAAAACGCGGATCAGTGTGGCTTTGTGCGTAGCAGATTGTTTTGTCTTGAAGCCGCCACACCAGCCGGCTCAAACATGCACTGCATCTTTGCCCTGTTTCTTTTTCGTCAAGGAAAAAGAAAATTTAAACAGAATATAACATTTACAAAAGGTTAATTCTTTTCCTTTCTAATTTCTTTTTAATACATTTATCTACTAATTTCTAAACCACTTTAAGATGAAAAAACAAATTCTAACAATAGCTATTGCAGTAAGTTCATTACAGTTTTTTGCTCAGGATGTTAAAGTAAGAGAATCTAACGAAAGCTTTAGCAATGGCGGTCACAATGCCTTATCAGTTACACTTTATGTAACCGATGTAAACATGGTTGAGAAAGAATGGAAAAGTCAGATGAAAGATTTTGGTTACGATAAATCAAGCGAAAAAAGCAACGAATACTTTTTTGATAACGTGATAATGAAACAATTAGGTAACAATACGCTTGATGTGTTTTCTAAGGTTACAGAGCAAAAAGCAGAAAAAACGGTTACGCTAACAGCTGCTTTTGATTTGGGTGGGGCTTATTTAAGCTCATCAGAACATAGAGAGAAATTTGAATACGTAAAAAAAGTAATGCACGATTTTGCGGTGAAAATCACCAAAGAAGCTATTGACGATGAAATTAAAGATGCCTCAAAAGTACTGTCAAACATACAAAGCAAGCAAGCATCGTTAGAAAAAGATAACAAAGGTTTAGCTGATGATATTACCAACTACAATCAAAAAATTAAAAAGGCTAACGAACAAATCGAACAAAATAAACAAGATATAGAAACTAAAAAAAGCGAAGTTACCGCACAACAAAAGGTGGTTGACGGTATTAAAGCCAAAAAAGAATCTGTTAAGTAATCTTCTGCAAATTACCAATAACAACCTACGAATGGTAGGAATAAATACAGTCTCAATTCGTATATTCGCACAAAATTCGTAATTCGTAGCTACATTTAAATGAAACAGATTCGCAACTTTTGCATTATTGCACACATTGACCACGGTAAATCTACCTTAGCCGATAGATTATTAGAATACACCAACACTATTTCCAAGCGCGAAATGCAGGCACAGGTGCTTGATGATATGGACCTGGAAAAAGAGCGTGGTATTACTATTAAGAGTCATGCCATACAAATGGATTATGAATTAAACGGACAGAAATACGTTTTTAATTTAATTGATACTCCGGGTCACGTTGATTTTAGTTACGAAGTTTCTCGTTCCATCGCAGCCTGCGAGGGCGCATTGCTTATTGTAGATGCTGCGCAAGGTATTCAAGCACAAACCATTTCTAATTTATATTTGGCTTTAGAACACGATTTAACCATCATTCCTATTCTTAATAAAATAGATTTACCA
>CAIXZI010000527.1 GCA_903923915.1 uncultured Bacteroidota bacterium | reverse complement strand
ATAATCATACGAAGTGCCATTGCCATGCCCATAATGACTTCGCCAAATTTTAGGAATACTCTTAAAGCCACCTGCCACCAAAGGATGGTTAGGCGTGTAATTTTTGCCTTTTATAGGATAATTGGTTACCGTAACATACGAATCGTCTAAACTAAACCCATTTTTAATTGAGTTTCCATAAAACAAAATGGAAAGAATAAGAAAGAAAAAGAACGTATTTTTATTGTTAGATAAAATTTTGCGCATAAAATAAAAACACAAAGAGCACCTTTTTTACCGGGTGCTTTTTTTATTTTAGATTAAATTAAAATTAGTGTGTGTGTGTGTCTTCAGAGTGACGACCTTCTTTAGCCGCAGCAAGCATTTCTTGAGGTGTTTTTTTCTCACCTTTTACGGTTACAATATAAGCAACACCTAATTTGGTAGCCCAATTAAGGTAGTAAGCTTTATTTTGTGCACTTTTCATAGCAACTAATACTTGGTAGTTACCAGTAGCATCTTTACCCTTATCTTGAATTGAAGTAACATCTGCATTTTCTTTCATTTTACTATAAAAAGCAGCAGCCTCTTTTGCGTTGTTAAAACCAGAAATAGTATAATTAAACTCTGTTCTGTTAAAATAAGCATTATCCGCTTTTTCTTTCATTACCCAAGTTAAGTTACTTTGTGCAATAGTTGCAGACGATACAAATAGCATTAAAGCCAAGGCTGATAATAATTTTTTCATTTGTTTAAGGTTTTTATTAGTTTAAATAATCTGGGTACTAATTTAATAAAATAATCTACAAAATAATAAAAAGCATAAAAAAACAGAATATTTTTTTGAAGAGTAAGCCATAATATTAACAGATTACAAAAAGTATTTATTAGATTTACGGGGTAAAGATGCCTTTTTCTATAAATAACATAGCGGTTTATTTGCCCGATGGAATAGTTACCAACGAGGAACTGGCTCTTAAATTTGAGGGATTAAAACCCGAAGATGTTTTTAAACGAACGGGCGTAAAATCGCGCAGACGAACAACGGAAGACTTTATTATGTCTGACATGGTATTTGAGGCGGCTGAAATGCTTTTTAATGAAAACCCCGAAGCACGGCAAAAAATAGATACTATAATATTGGTTGGGCATGGCTACGATTATAAAGCTCCCATTACTGCTGCCATTCTTCAGCATCGCTTACAAATTTCAAAAAATGCCCTAACTATTGATTTACCCCACGGTTGCACGGGTTATATAAACGGCCTTGCGGTTAGTAAAGGATTAATTGATGGAGGTATGTCTCAACAAATTTTACTGCTTACAGGCGATACACCTTCTTTTGTAATAGATAAAAACAACTCAGAGTTACAATCTATTTTCAGCGATAGCGGCACTGCCAGTTACCTATCTAAAAATGAAGTGTCTGATTACGAAAAATTTATTTTTGGTACAGATGGCTCAGGAGCTGAAAGCCTAATGGTTAGAAGAAGTTCAAGCAGAAGTCCAGCGGATGTTAATTATATCAATAATGGCGGTAGGTT
>CAIXZI010000526.1 GCA_903923915.1 uncultured Bacteroidota bacterium | reverse complement strand
GATCTGTGCCGTTAAGGGTGCCTAACTGACGCGTAGTTAATCCATAACGTTTGGCAACTTCGTAACAACTATCGCCTCGCTGAACGGTATAAACACTTGCATTGGCAGGAAACGCAGCTACGCCATATTTAGATTTGCGAATAATGAGTGTATCATTAAACATTTTGTTTTCGGTAAACGAAATAAAATTTGCCGGATTTAGCGCATGACCTTTAAAACGTACTTCAAAATGCAAATGAGTGCCCGTTGCGTGCCCCGTTGCGCCGCCCAAACCAAGTGTTTGCCCGGCCATAACTACTTGGCCGGTTTTTACTTTTATTTTTGAGAGATGTGCATAAACCGTTTCTAAGCCGTTGTAATGCCTAACAATAACCACGTTGCCATAACCACCATTGTAGCGTGCTATGCGTACCATGCCGTCAAATGCGGCGTGTACCTGGTCGCCACGGTTAAGATCTATATCCATACCTTTGTGCATGCGGTTATCTCTCCAACCAAAATTAGAAGTGATAATGCCGCAAATAGGCGGAAAATAATTTCCTAAAGAATCATTACTAACCACAAGTTTAAGCGTATCGGGTATGGAGGCGTCTGGTACGGGTACAAAGCAAGTCTCCTCATCAAATGATTCGTAAAAATCGGTAGCGGGCATGTTACTTAATTTTTTTGTTTTTAAAACTTCAAGCTCAGCACTAAATTTATTAAGCATTTCAATAGTTGTAATAGATATGGTATCTAAATCTAAAATACTATCAACCATATAAACCAACTCTTCTTTAGAAACAGGTTTTGGTGCAACAGTAGTAAGCGAATCGTGTTTTGCTAAATAAACGTGTGGGTTACCTTCTTTTATTGAAAAAGAAAGTGAGGTGCTAATTAAAACAAACCCAAGTAAAAAATATGTAAACGATTTTAGCATTAAAAAAGGGAGGCTAAAATAGTAAAAACCTAATCAATTACTAAGATTTGAAGAACTTATTAACAATTTATTTTTAAAAACTGTCTAATGGTTTATTTAAAGTAAGTACAGCCCTCATATTTCGACAGGCTCAATATGACATCGCACGTCGACAGCCTAATCTTTTCGAAGACTTTGCGCATGCTACAGCAAAATTAAACAGCTTATTACCAAGGTGGTTTTATTGGTTATATCCTTTTTCTTTCAAAAAAGCATTCCATTCATCTAAGGTTTTGCCTTTTAATACCCGCGGAAACTTGGTTTGCGGACCCACTTTACGTTTTGTACGAATTAAAAAATCGATGAAAAGCTGATGAGGTAAGGCTTCCACAAAAATGTCTTTAAGGGCAGATATTCTTTCTACGCGGTAATCATCATTTAAAACCTTTAAATGCGCATCAATTTTTTGTTTTAGAATTTCGGTATCAATTTTTTCGTCGGTAGCCACGTACCATTTGTGCGCAAACAAACTTTGGTGTTTAATGCCAAATACGCAATATTCGTTAATCTCAATATTCATTTCGGTGCAGGCCAAACTAAGGGCTTTGTTCATATTATCTACACTTAAATGCTCGCCACAAAGACTTAAAAAATGCTTGGTTCGGCCGGCAATTACAATTTCGGCATTGTCAACCGAAGTAAATTTTATAACATCGCCAATGAGATAGCGCCATGCACCCGCGCAGGTACTTAATAATATGGCATATTCTTTATCTTCATCAACCTGATTAATAGTAAGCGTTTGCGGGTTTGGTTTTAAATTGCCCTCTTCATCAAAATTGTCATCGGTAAAAGGCACAAATTCAAAATAAATGCCATTATCGGTAACTAATTGCATGGGGCCGCCAATATCTTGATGGTTTTGGTAGGCAATGTAACCTTCGGAGGCTAAATACGTATCAATAAAAATTAAAGGCGAAGCTGTTAATTTCTCAAAAGAATGTACATACGGACTAATAGCCACACCACCGCTTACGTATATGCGTAAGTTAGGCCAAATATCGTGTATGGTTTTTACTTTATAGTATGCAATTATTTTTTCTAATAAAATTTGCACCCAGGCCGGAACGCCGCAAATAATGCCAATATCCCAGTTTTTGGCATTAAGTACCATTTCGTCTAATTTGGTGGCCCAATCTGCGTGGCGTGCAATACGTGGCCCCGGTTTGTAAAAAAACTGAAACCAAAACGGAATGTTGCCAGTAGTAATGCCGCTTAAATCGCCCTCAAAGTAGGTGCCGTTGTAGTTTAAATGGGTGCTTCCACCAATCATTAAAACGCCTTTACTAAAATGGTCTTCGGGTAAGTTAAAGTGCGCGGTACTAAGTATTTGCCTAACACCCACACGCCTAATGGCTTTTAGCATATCTTTAGTAACCGGTATATGCTTGCTGGATGCCTCTGAAGTGCCAGAGCTTAAGGCAAAATATTGAACAGGTCCGGGCCAGGTAACAAAAGGCTCGCCATTTAATGAGCGATACCACCAGTTTTTAAACATGCTATTATAATCATGTACAGGTATATTTTGAGCAAAAGCTTTTACTAAATTTTTTTCGTGAAGTATTTGAGCAAACTTATAATGCTCTCCAAAAGCTGTAAACTGGGCTTTTTTCATTAAACTACGTAATACCTTAGCCTGCTTTTTAAATGCACCTTGGTTTCGGTTTAGCTTCGGAATTTTCTCGCCAATTTCTATGGTTTTTTTTATAACTTTTCCAAGTAGAGTCATTGTATAAAAGGTAAAAACCAAAAGTAAGATACTTTAAACCATTTCTTTGTTAATTTTTTGAATTTTTAGATAACTTTAGGTGTAAATGAGATTTTTT
>CAIXZI010000525.1 GCA_903923915.1 uncultured Bacteroidota bacterium | reverse complement strand
GCTCCATTATATGAAATGGTACTATTAAAAACGTCATTCTTAGGGTGAATAGCATCATAAACTGGAACAAAACTTCCAGCACTTTTAAATAATAATGAATCGCCTACATAAGTTTGAGCACAAGAACCTCCCAAAGCTTCTACTCCTCTGTCACCATCATAAGTAACTAAACCTAATTCTAAATTTACAGGACCTGTTGGCGGTGTAAAAAATCCACTTATTGGTAAATCAGTTAGATTATTAGTTGAAGAAACATTAGTTAAACCATTAAATACAGTTAGGTTTTTTAAAGACATCAAATCATTTTTATAAACTATTATAATCGCCCAGCCACCCCAACGGTTTTTAGTGGTTCCATTGTCATTTAACATTGGCATATTAGCAATAGTATATCTTCCATGAACACCTGCCGCTGAAACCATACTTGTGATATCTTTAAAATTATGGTATGATTTATATCCTGCAGTATTATCAAAAGATGCGTCAGCTGTTAATGTTTGATAGGTACCATTATTTAATTTTATTTGAACAGTATTTCTGGTTGACCAGTGCGATCCATTAGGGTCAGTAGTTGTACCTCCAGCTCCCCAATATAAACCGGCAAATGTAATTTGGCTGCACGAAGGCAAATTTAAACTATCACTGCTCGACATAAAAGTGGAAGGATCACCGTCAATGTCAACATAGGTGTTAACAAAGTCGTTATCCACTGACGTACCTAATGGCGGCACTTCAGCATGTGCCTGAGCACAGGTTTTTGCTCCGCAAGCAGTAGTTCCTGTTCCGCAACCTGAAGCTGTGTTAGCTATCATTACTATTCCACCTTTCTGCGTTACTGAGTAACGTGCCGTAAAAGGTGTTATCAATTGAGCCGAAGAAACTAAGCCGATTGATAATAATGTGAAAGTTAAAAGTAATTTTTTTATGGTGTTTTGTATTTAATTGTTTAGGGTTGTGTAGATTTAATTGTTTATTGTATTTATTTTAGTTTATGGTAAAGTGCGAAACATGAATGCCGCTTGCAGTTTTTAGCTGACAAGTATAAGTGCCAGCAGCATATTCGCTAAGATTAACTGCTGCGAAACCAGGCGAATGAACAACGCTAATAGACATTTCATGAATTAATTCGGTATTACCGCTAAAAATGGATATTGAACCCGAATTCCCTTCGTTTCCATCAAATGAAACCTGAAGACTAACTTCAGACCCATCCTTTATCGCTAATAATACAAGATTAGGGTCATCTGTAAGAACCGGATTGTAAGAAAGTGCATACGAAAAACTAGCTTCTTTTAGTGCTGTTTTAGGATTAGCAGCATTTAGATTAACAGAAATACATTGTGTAATTAATGTAATAATGATTAGGGTTTTTGTAATTTGATTTTTCATGGTGAAAGTTTTTAATTGTTTAATTATATTTCTCATTTGTTTATTAAACGCAGAAAAAGATTTTAGGTTACAACTTTATTTTTTTATTTTTATGCAACCTTTTCTTTATTTCTACGTCGATTTTCATTTTTATCATTTTAAAGCTACTAGTTGCCTATGCAATTACAAATTAACTTTGGTCTAGAGCTAAACAAAATGTTTTTAATCACTCTTTCGAATGATTTATTACATCCTATTAAACGAAGAAAAAAATTTTAGGTTACAACTTTATTTTTTTATTTTTATGCAACCTTT
>CAIXZI010000524.1 GCA_903923915.1 uncultured Bacteroidota bacterium | reverse complement strand
GGTGAAAATTCGCCAAATCCGGTCACACTGTATATTAGCGCAATTAGCATGGCAAAGCAATAAAGCAAACTGAATAATAAAATCTTTTTACATAAATTATATTTTTTGCTGTGCTATGAAGTGGGTCAGTGCACTGAGGTTCAACGAGCAGTCAACGCGAATGAGGAAATTATTTATTTGATAGAGATTTTCATTCTTCACTCTTTTTTTTCGGGAAGAAAAATAAACAGCCCTCCAACCCGCTTTTAGGGCGCCTTGTATATCGTTTTCAAAGCTATCGCCAATCATAATACATTCTTCAGCATTTACTTTGGCAACTTTTTGTGCGGCATCAAAAATTTCTTTATCAGGTTTTTGAAAACCCATTTCTTCAGAAATAAAAATAGTATTGAAATGCTTTTTTATTCCGCTTTCATGTAGTTTAATATGCTGCACTTCTTTAAACCCATTGGTTAAAATATGTAATTCATATTTTGGCTTTAAGTAATCTAAAATTTCATTAGTTCCTTCTAAAAGATGCGTTTGGTATGGGCTTTTAGCTATATACTCCCTTTCGAGTAACAATCCCAATTCCAAATTTTTTGCGCCTAACCTATCAAGTGTTTTGGTAAAACGTGTGCTTCGCAATTCTTCTTTCGTAATTTTTTTATGACTGTATAAATGCCAAAGTTTCTTATTTATCTTTTTATACTTTTTAATAAAATCTGCAGAAGTAATCTTATATAAACGCTCCACATCGTATGTTACAAGCATTGATTCTATTACAGTTTCAGAGTTTTTTTCAAAATCCCACAACGTATGGTCTAAATCAAAGAAAATATGTTTTATACCGACAATTTTTTTAGTGCTCATACGTTAAATAATACTTGTAAATTTAGGCACAATTGTGAAATGAGCGATATTGTTTTATACAACTTAAGTAATGATAACAAGGCGAATTCCATGTGGCAATTAAAAAACAACTAATCTGCACATGAAATTATCTATTGTCATAGTAAACTATAATGTTAAGCACTTTATAGAGCAATGCCTGCACTCGGTTTATAGTGCCCTTAAAGGCATTGATGCGGAAGTGTTTGTAGTTGATAATAACTCGGTGGATGGCTCTGTGGCTTTGATAAAAGAGAAATTCTCGCAGGTTATTCTGATAGAAAACAAAGTAAACACAGGCTTTTCAAAGGCAAATAATCAAGCAATAAGGGTTAGTAAAGGTCAGTATGTTTTATTGCTTAATCCAGACACCGTTGTGCAAGAAGATACCTTTACCAAAACACTTGCCTTTATGGATGCGCATCCTGATGCTGGGGGGCTTGGCGTAAAGATGGTTGATGGCAAAGGCAATTTTTTACCCGAATCTAAGCGAGGTTTACCAACTCCCGAAGTTGCTTTTTATAAGATATTTGGTCTTTCTAAATTTTTCCCAAAATCTAAACGCTTTGGGCGTTATCATCTTACTTACCTGGATAAAAATAAAACACATAGCATTGATGTGCTTAGTGGTGCATTTATGATGCTACGGGCTGAAACACTTGCCAAATGCGGACTTCTGGATGAAGAATATTTTATGTACGGCGAAGATATCGATCTTTCATATCGCATTATTTTAAGTGGTTATAAAAATTATTATTTTGCTGATACTACCATTATTCATTATAAAGGCGAGAGTACAAAAAAAAGCAGTGTTAACTACGTACTTGTTTTTTATAAGGCCATGGCCATTTTTGCACGAAAACATTTTTCGCAAAACAGGGCAAAACTTTTTTCTGTACTCATACATTTTGCTATTTACCTACGCGCAGGAGCTTCCATAGGCTGGCGAATGGTAAAACAAATGGCTTTACCTACTTTAGATTTTGCTTTGATTTTTGGAAGTTTATTTGCCGTTAAAGAGTTTTACGAAAAACAAGTAAAATTTGTTGGTGGAGAAGGTACTTATGCCGAATACCTTGTTAAATGGGCTTTTTTAGCTTATTCGATAATTTGGGTGTTGAGTATATTTTTAAATGGTGGATATGACAAACCTGTTAAACTTCGTAAAATAGTTCAAGGAGTTGTAACAGGTATGGCTGTAATTTTAATTGGATATTCTTTATTACCGGAAGCTTATCGTTTCTCTCGTGCCATTATTTTATTGGGTTCTGCTTCTACTCTGCTTAGCTTACTTTTAGTACGATTGACTTTCCATGCTTTAAAATTAAAAGGTTTTATACTTAACGAAGATTTACGCAAACGAATTGCCATTGTTGCCGATAAAGAAGAGTATGAACGTGTGGTTAGTGTTTTGAAAGAAACCTCTGTAAAGCCTGCTTTTATTGGCTTTGTATCGATAAATGAAGGGCAAAACGATAACCAGTTAGGAAACATTAATCAGTTAAACGAAATAATTGAAGTACACCAAATACAGGAAATTATTTTTTGCTCTAAAAACATTTCATCTCAGCAGATAATAAATTATATGTTGAAATTGGTAAGCGTTGAAGTTGATTTTAAAATTGCACCACCTGAAAGTATTTCTATTATTGGCAGCAACAGCATTGATACTGCCGGAGATGATTTGTATGTTATTGATTTTAACTCAGTATCAAAGCCACACAACAAACGTAAAAAAAGAATATTAGACATAAGCACATCCATTGTATTACTTGTCTTATTGCCGCTTGTTATTTTAGCACAAAAAAAACCTTTGCATTTTATAGCAAATCTGTTTTTAGTTTTAGTGGGTGTAAAAACCTGGGTTGGCTACGAAGCCAATGCTGATAAGCGTTTGCCAAGCATTAAGAACTCTGTTTTATGCTCGCACCAGCACATAAAAATTAATGATAAAGAATATTCTAACAAATTAAATTTAGCCTACGCTAAAGATTATAAAACCGAGAATGACTTGAAGATTATTCTGAAGAATTTTAGATTATTGGGGAATTAAGCAGATGAAACGCTTCCTAATTATATTGTTATTTTTTTTAAGTGTTAGCTTTTATGGGCAAATTGACAGCTCTACAAATATTTATTATGTACGGGTTGATACAAATTACTATGATAGGCATGGCTTATTTCTAACTCAAACAGAATTAAAAGATGGTAATTGGATTATATTATATAATAATGGCAAGACATATGCCAAGTACAATTTAAAAGATAAAAAAATCATTGATACTGCTTACTATTATTGGCCAAATGGAAATTTATTGATATGCGAAGTTTATAAAAATGGCTTACTCGATGGCGAAAAGAAGAATTATCACAGAAACGGAAAAATAAATGTGATTTCTTTTTGGTCTAACGGATTAAAAGTAGGTATTTGGAAATACTATAACGATAAAGGAAAATTGATTAAAAAAATAAAAGGTATTGATTCTTCAACTGGTTAATATTACAAAATCGATATTAGCGTTAGGGATTGAAACGAAAATCCTTTGCTGTAATCGGCAAAGATTGAAGTGGAAAGCCCGACGGTGGTAAACCACTGAAACGCCCAAAGAAAATTAGACTCTTAGTTTTTGACCCAATTTTAAAACCTTGGTGGTTTTGATACCATTCTTTTTGCAAAGGGCTGTAATGGTAGTGTGATTGCGACGAGCAATTCTTTCAAGTGTATCGCCTTTTTTTACATAAACAACTCCACCTGTGGTAGCTTTGTAATTTACCGGTGCAGCATGACTTCTTGTTTTTGAAACAAGCTGATGCGCGTGTATGCTTCTTAAATCGTATTTAGCTCCAAAATCTGATTTATAAATAACAAATGAGTTGTTCTTTAATTCGTTTTTTTGGTAATCAACTAAATCTTCGGTATCAAGGGCTTTACCTAAGTAACGTATTTCAAAATGTAAATGACTTCCGTAAGAATGACCTGTGTTACCGCCTAAGCCAATTTGCATGCCGCTAACTACTTCTTCTTCGGGCTGAACTAATATTTTTGAAAGATGCGCATAAACAGTTTCTAAACCATTATTATGACGAATGATAACTACGTTGCCGTATCCACCCATAAAACGCGCTATGCGTACTTTGCCATCAAAGGCAGCGGCAACGGTATCTCCGGTGTGTAAGCT
>CAIXZI010000523.1 GCA_903923915.1 uncultured Bacteroidota bacterium | reverse complement strand
TGTAATAACTATGTTTAGTTATTCTCAAAATATGATTGTAAAACCAGATAGTGTAGTGCGAATCGATACTTCTAAAACACTTGTACTTAAAGCAAAAGTGCCAGCTGATATTATGCCCGATGTATTTGCTCTAGGATTAGGTTTTGGATTAGATTACGGCGGTTTAGGAATTAATTTTACGGCCTATCCTCATAAATACATAGGTGTTTTTGCAGGTGGAGGCATTGCTTTTGCAGGTATTGGGTATAATGTAGGGGCAAAAATTAGATTTGTAAAAGTGAGTAAAAAAAAGGTGCAGCTTATTCCTTTTGCAATAGGTATGTATGGATATAATACAGCTATTATTGTCTTGAGTAACCCAGCAAATTCAACAGCTTCTTCAGCAGGTGTAACAGATTATAGCAGATTATTTTATGGTCCAAGTTTTGGATTTGGGGCTGATGTACGTTTTAGAAAAGGGTATATTTCTGCTTCCCTTTTGTTTCCTATTAGAGGTGATGATGTAGATAATTACATTACAGATCTTCAAAACAAACACCACGTTAACTTCCAAAACGATTTATTGCCCGTTGCTTTTTCAATTGGTTACAGGTTTGTGCTAAATTAATTTCTGCCATCTATACTGATATTCCTTTGTAAAATCACATTCAAAAGCCGCTTAAATAACAGCCAATCCATAAGCTGTTTATTTTTATAGATTTGCTTCATTAAATTAAACTCATGATGAAAAAAATAGTTCTATCTGTTGCAACAAGCTTATTGTTTGTGGCTTGTAATAATAAGCCTTCTCAAGAAAATGATACAGTTGCTGCAAAAGCAAGTGTAGATAGTTTTTTGGTTGATTATAATAATCAGTTTCAAAAATATTTAATTGCTTCTAATGAAGGTCAGTGGAAATTAAATACGCACATTGTAGCGGGCGATACAGCTACCGAAAATGCGGCTGCCCGTGCCGATGAAGCTATGGCAACTTTTACCGGAGGAAAATCGCTTACCGAAAAAGCAAAATCATTCCTTGATAAAAAAGATACACTTCAGTTAAGCGACATTCAAGTTCGTCAGTTAAAAGCTATCATCTTTAATGCAGGTGCAAACCCCGAAGCAGCAGGCGATATTGTAAAACAAAAAATTGCCGCACAAAACAAACAAACCGGTTTATTGTATGGTTTTAAATTTACTTTAAACGGAAAAGAAATCACCCCCAATGATATTGATGGTACCTTAGAAAAATCATCAAACGAAAAAGAACGATTAGCTGTTTGGCAATCAAGTAAAGAAGTGGGTAAGGTTTTAAAAGATGGTTTGGTTAATTTACGTGAGCTTCGTAACAAATCGGTTCAGCCGCTTGGCTATTCAGATTTCTTTGCGTATCAGGCTTCTGAGTATGGCATGAGTACCGATGAATTAATGCAAACAACGCGTGGCATGATTAAAGACATCTGGCCTTTATACCGTGAGTTACATACATGGGCACGTTACGAATTAGCTAAAAAATATAATAAACCGGTGCCTGATTATATTCCGGCACATTGGTTGCCTAATCGTTGGGGACAAGAGTGGTCGCAACTTGTAGAAGTTAAAGGTTTTGATTTAGATCCTTACTTAAAACAACAAGGTGCCGAGTGGATTGTAAAAAAAGGAGAAGAGTTTTATAAAAGTATTGGCTTTGGTCCGTTGCCTGCAACTTTTTGGGAACGTTCAAGCCTTTACCCTGTTCCTGCAAATGCAGGTTATAAAAAGAACACACATGCTTCTGCATGGCATATTGATAACGACAAAGACGTTCGTTCGTTAATGAGTGTGGTGCCTAATACAGAGTGGTGGAGTACGGTGTTGCATGAACTTGGACACATTTATTATTACCAATCATACAGCAATCCCGATGTGCCTATTGTATTACGTAGTGGTGCTAACCGTGCTTATCATGAAGCTTTTGGAACCATGATGGGCATGGCATCTTTACAAAAGCCTTTTTTACAAGGTTTAGGTATGATGGATAAAAAGCTGCAAACCAACGATACTTTAATGTTGTTGAAAGAGGCTTTACAATATGCTGTACATATACCTTGGGGTAGTGGTACTATGACAGAGTTTGAGTATAACTTATACTCTAAAAATTTACCTAAAGACCAATACAATAAATTGTGGTGGAGTTTAGTAAAACGATTCCAAGGTATTGAACCAAGTGAGATGCGTGGCGAAGAATATTGCGATGCAGCTACCAAAACACATATTAATGATGATGCGGCACAGTATTATGATTACAGTATGAGTAACGTTTTATTGTTTCAATTTCATCAGCATATTGCACAAAATATTTTAAAGCAAGATGCTCACGCTACTAATTATTGGGGTAATAAAGCGGTTGGCGAATTTTTGCAACAGGTTATGAAACCCGGTGCCAGTGTTGATTGGAGAGAGCATTTAAAGAAAAGTATCGGACAAGATTTTTCGGCTAAACCTATGTTGGCTTATTTTGAACCGCTAATGGCTTATCTTAAAAAAATAAATGCCGGAAGAAAATATACGTTGGCAGAGCAACCTGATTTTAATTATTAAGATTAAAATACCTTAGAGATAGAATTAAAAATCCTGCTTTGTAGCAGGATTTTTTTATGACATAATTTATGGCTTGCTTCTTTGATCTCTATCGCTATGATTATGATTAGCTCTTCTTTCTGCTTTTAATTGATTATATTTTAGTAATTGATCTGTTGTTAAAATTTTCGATAAACCCATATCATAATTACTCATATTTTGTTTACACGCATTCATCAAACTCCCTCTATCATCTTGATATTTGGCTCTATCTGCATCTTGTTGTTGTGCATTTTGTAATGCAAGACTATAAATTTTCTTTTCTTGTTCGGCAGATAAACCTAATTTTTCTGTTAGTCTTTGTGCCTGATTATTTGCTCTGTCTTCAGGTGTTTTATGTTGCGCCCAAGCATAGTTTCCAACTAATAGCAATAAGGTAAGTATTAAGATTTGTAAGTTTTTTGTCATGCTTAAAGTTTTTTCAAAATTACAAGCAAAATACCCGTGCGCCTACTTGCTTAAGTATACTTAACAGGTATTTAAATATTTTTAACTTCTTAAACTGTTAAAGCATTCCATATTTATCCTGTTATCTTTGCCAAATGAAAATAGATAAATACATTGGGCACTCAGGTTATACATCAAGACGTAAAGCTTGTGTGCTGATAGATGAAAAAAAAGTTACAGTAAACGGAAAGACAGCCACCTTTAGTACCTTAGTAAAAGCGGGCGATGTTATTTTAATTGATGGTAAAGAACTACAAGTAAAAGATTTTGTGCCTACCTATATTATGTACAACAAACCAAAAGGTATAGAATGTACTTCAGAAAAAATAGCTGATAATATTATTGATGCTATTGGACATGCTCAAAATATATATCCAATAGGTAGGTTGGATAAAGATTCTGAAGGATTGATTTTACTTACTAATCATACTGAGCTGATTGATAAAATTGCTAACCCTGAGTACGGACATGAAAAAGAATACATTGTTACGTTGAACTTTCCAGTACGCAAACAGTTTTTAAAAGAAATTTCTGAAGGCATTACATTGCAAAAAGAAAAAACAAAACCTTGTGTAGTTAGTTTAGAACCCAATGCCAAACGTATTTTTAGAATTACATTAACACAAGGCCTGAACCGCCAAATACGCCGTATGTGCAATGCGTATGATTATCAGGTAATAAAACTACAGCGCGTGCGTATTATGAATATTAAATTAGGAAAACTAAAATTAGGCGAGTGGCGCGATTTAACTGAAGATGAATTAATGGAATTGTTTTTAGCCTTGAAATAGAATATTATCTGAAGTCATGCTGAGCTTGTCGAAGTATTTGGGTGGCAGTTATTATACTATCCCACATATTTCGACAGGCTCAATATGACAACGCACAATTGTTTAGAGGAAATAATATGAAACAAAACATAGCCCATATTGCTTTAGTAGTAGATGATTACGACAAAGCCATTGAATTCTATACAAAAAAACTACATTTTGATTTAGTAGAAGATACGACGTTAAATGAAACTAAGCGTTGGGTTTTAGTAGCGCCAAAAAACTCAACAGGCTTTAGTTTGTTGCTGGCAAAAGCAGCTAATGAAGAACAAAAGAGTAGAATCGGCAACCAAACGGGCGGAAGAGTTTTTCTTTTTCTTAATACCGATAATTTTAAAAGAGATTACCAAAACCTGCTAACCAATAAAATTAAAATAGTACGTGAGCCTGTTGTAGAAAGCTGGGGTACTGTAGCTGTTTTTGAAGACTTATGCGGCAACCTGTGGGATTTGATAGAACCTCTTAACTAATTTTTCTGCAGTTATCTCTCAAATTTTAGGCAAGTCGTTATTAGTAATTTGTTGTTCTCTATTGTTTTGGTTTTTTTATAAAACCGAAGTAGAAACAAACTAAGCAAAGAATAAGATGTAAAATACCTCTTGCGTATCCTAGTTCAGCATGTTGCACAATATCTGTTCCTAAAACGGGTATTGATACTTTTGCAAAAGCCAGATAAATCTGTATGCCACCACTAACAAAAAATGCCCCGCTTAAAAATTTTCTAAAGTCAACGCTTTTAATAACAAAGTAAATTGTTAAGATAAGGATGCATAAGATTAATAATATATAAATGACTGTCATAATATTTTATTTTCTACCGTCTTCTAACTACAGCGAATTTTATAAGTGCCTTTATCTTAACTTGATACATTACCTATTACTATTTAAGATAACTTACTTTTACATTAAAATCTCCACCACCACCTTTAACACGGCCCCACTTACCAAATACGGTTGTTTTGTAAAACGAAGGTACTTTTATAGAGCCCGCAAAGCAAAACTTACTCGATTCCATTTTATTTTCTAAACACTCTAAGCTAATAAAAAAATCTCCCTTGGTGGTAATACCATAGTCTGATAAATTTATACGCACTTCTCCTTGTTTGGTATTGGTTTTAAATAAGATGGGTTTCTTTAAAAAAGTATTGCCGGGGTATCCCAAATTAGTTACTTCATACAGCATAATTCTAAATTGTAAAGAGTCTTCGTATTCGTTTTTTATAATGTAAAACCCAAAACTTTCTACATAAACCGTGCTATCTTGTTTGTTAATGGCTTTTATGGCAACTTGCTCGCCACGCCAATTATTATTTTCGCCAATAAAGGCGGTACAAACACTGGTGCTGTATTTGCTTGTACCTAAGGTGGTGTAACCCATGTTTGTAGATTTAACTACAATAGCAGCTAAATCATACAGCATAGGTTTAAGGTAAAATAATTTGGTAGGCTTGTTTTTTAACTCTCTCCCTGAAACAAGCAAGCTTGCATAGCCAATTGAAAAAATGCGCAGCGTATCAAAATTGGTAAGTTGTTTTACGGTTAATTCAAAGTATCCGTTTTTATCACTTAGGGTGCTTTGCTGTGTGCCTGATATGCCCACAGAGGCAAAAGGTATAACCTGTTGTGTGCTGTTATCTTTTATAGTGCCGCTAATATTGTTTTGCGAATTTAAACCTAAACTACTTAGCAGTAAAAAACAAAAAAAACAATATAGGGGTTTCATAAAGTATTAATTAAACAACAGCCAAAGTAAAACAATTTGTTAGCGAAGTATAACTAATTTTTTATTTGTTACGCCCGCTGTTTTTTAGTCCATTGCTACTATTGAAGAATAACTAACTTCTAACTTGTCACACGAAACCAATTTGTCCACAAAGCTTTTAATGTCATTTGTGTTTTTAATACGAATAAGAACTTTTTTGTTTTCGCCCATTTCAAGCGTCATTGTGAATTTTTCATTAGGGTCGCCTCGCAAATTTTCCGTGTCATTACAATAAATATGTCTGATGGTAGTAAAAAAAATTACTTGTTTCTCTTTTTTCAGAATAAGTTCAAAAAAGTCAGCATTGAATATTATAAGCCCACTACGCATTTGTCTAGTCCATAAATACAAAAACAATGTCACGCAGGCCGAAATACCCGAACCATAGAGTAATTTGTAAGTCGAAGTCTCGATAAGATAAAATGCTTTTATTTCTGGTGATGCACTGTCACTTGAGATACCAAAGTAAAGAAAAATGAAAGTAAATGCCGAGATTAAAAATAGTATTCCAAGTCCGTTTGTCAGGTATGGAATTTTCCTAATTAAGAATATGTCAAAACTTTTCTTGTCGTTCATAACAATTGTCACTAACGTTTTGCAGCTAACGACAGGACGGGAGTGAACCGCAAAACTGTCGGCTGTGTAAACTTAATTTAAAGATACGAAAAGATTTTAATTTATGAGTCCGCTGCCTTGCCGCCCAAACAGCTGTTAGCGGTAGTTTTTATATCTATCAATCTAAATTAAAACGTCCTTTAAGAAATCTGTACAACTTAAATACTTTAATTCAGCGTCGTGCTTAATATTTCGAATCCTATTAGCCATAATTCTACGATTTGTAAATCCGTTAGTGTCATGAGGATAAATATTTGTAATGAATTTAAGCTTTGGAACAACCATTCCTAAATTCTGAAGAGAAAGTAGTCGATAGTTTATTAAATCAAAATTGAAACCAAAAGCACAAACTTTTTTGGTTTCTTCAGAATGAATCCAACCAGTTGCTTTCTCATTTTCAGTCGCACTTTTATCCATTCGTTCTAGATACATAACATCTATCGAATTTTTTTCATTAAATATTTTATCTGCTTTACTGTTATCTTCGCCAAATTCAAAATATTTATCTGGGTTTTGCCATTTTAAATCACCAATCTTACCGTAGACGTGCGAAACAGATTTTTCAATGAAATCCTTTATCTCTTCTTTTTTATCCTGAAACCTCGCATGATTGTATAAAAAGTGTTCGATGTTTCTGTCATAATTAAAGGGGTATATAAAGCCAAGCCATAATCCCAATGTTCACATAATATGTCATAAAAAGTTGTAAAATTTTTACAGTTTTTGTACCTTTATAACAACAAAATATGGTAACAAAGAAAAAAACCGTGAAAAAAAGCGGTAAAATAAATAAGAGAGAACTTGAAAAAGTTTTATTGAAGCGCGGAGAAAATCTAAACGGTTATTTAGACTTTCACGCACTTATAAATAAAGCAGCAACTCCTCTACGATAGAGATTAAATCTCTTACTAAGCCGAACCTAAAAATTCGGCTTTTTTGGGTATGCTAATTTTGACCCTTATTACACTGTTTATATTATGGATGTTCGTAACGTATGTACTTGCTTGTATTTGGCAAGCCTATGAAGACAGGTATATCACTAATGATGGCATGAACAACACGACGAAATTTTTTCACAAATATTTAAAACGGCAGCGATACAACCAAAAAAAGAAAAAACAAAGAGTACAATAGCAACCCATTTTTCACGTAACGCCGTATTTTTTACTTCGTCTGCTTGCGTAGTGTAACCACCTTTGTCAATAAAAAGAACGCCGTCCGCTGTGATTGATAAATGGTCTTTTGAGAAAGTATCGTATTTAGCATAAGCGTCTAACGCCCATTGTTCTCCCGCCAACCACGCCAGTACGCGCCCCTCAATGCTCGCGAGATCCGAGACGACGAGCTTCTTTCCCCGTGGCGCG
>CAIXZI010000522.1 GCA_903923915.1 uncultured Bacteroidota bacterium | reverse complement strand
TGCATTTGTAAGTAAATGACACAAAGACATAGAATCTGCGCCACCGCTAACAGCCACCAATAGGTTATTAGTTGGTTTAAATAGTTTTTGCGTTTGTATGTATGTGGTAAATGCTTTAATCATTTATGAGCGCAAATTTATAGAAACAGAGGCATTTCATCTAACAAATAAAGGGCTTTATATTTAACATTACACATTTTGTACATATAGTGCCAATTACGTTAAAATATTTATAAATTTGTGGGGATAATGAACAGATAGAATAAACTTATATGACAATAAAAAAGATATTTTTAATAGCAAGTTCGGTTGCCATTTTTCTTACTTCTTGCGGAAGTGATAACAAGCAACATCAAACACAAGAAGGCAAAGGCGGCGTGTATTATGGCGGCGTGTTTCGTATGAATGAGTTAGAAGATTTTAAAAATCTATACCCACTTGCCATTGTAGATGTAATATCTTGGCATATATCTACCCAGGTATATGAAGGGTTGGTTAAATTCTCTCAATCAGATTTGTCGGCTATTCCTTGCTTGGCGTACCGTTGGGAAACCAATGCTGATGCAACTGTTTGGACTTTTCATTTACGTAAAGGAGTAAGATTCCATGACGACCCTTGTTTTTCTGATGGAAAAGGGCGTGAAATGAATGCAAATGATATAAAATATTGTTTTGATAAATTATGCGAGGCTAGCCCAAGCAATTCGGCTTTTGAAGTTACTTTTAAAGATAAAGTAAAAGGTGCAACAGAGTATTTTGAAGCCAGCAAAAGCGGTAAATTAAACGAAGGCGGCGTACAAGGTATAAAAGCCTTAAACGATTCTACCGTTGAAGTTTCTTTAAATTATTCGTTTTCAGGTTTTTTAAATATTGTAGCTCATTCTGGTTGCTTTATCTATCCTAAAGAAGCTTTTGATAAATATGGCATTGATATGCGTACTAAATGTGTTGGTACCGGACCATTTGCTGTAAAAACAATAAAAGAAGGTGAAACCGTAATTTTAGAGAAAAATCAAAACTATTGGGATATTGATAAAGATGGTAATCGTTTGCCTTATTTAGATGCTGTTAAAGTATCTTTTATCAAAGAAAAAAAGGCGGAAATGCTTGAGTTTCAACGCGGCAACTTAGATATGGTTTTCCGTATTCCTATTGAAATGTATAAAGAAATTATGGGAAGCTACGATAATGCCAATGCACGTAAAAACGATTTTGAGATACAAAACGTACCAGCTTTATCTACGCATATATATGGTATGTTGTTTACCGGTAATATTTTTAATAAAAAAGAAACCCGTTTAGCGTTTAACTATGCTATTGATAGAAATAAAATTGTAGATTATATACTTCAGGGTGAAGGAATACCGGGTACTTATGGCATGGTTCCTCCCGCAGAAACGTTTAAAAAAATGGGCTATGATTTTGGAAAAATTAAAGGCTATGAATTAGATGTTGCAAAAGCAAAAGAATATTTAAAACAAGCCGGTTACCCTAACGGAAAAGGTTTTCCTAAGCTAACCCTTACTATTAACTCGGGTGGTGGAGAACGTAACGGACAAATTGCAGAAACCGTACAAAAAATGCTAAAAGAAAATCTAGGTATTGAAGTAAGTATTAACGTAATACCTTTTGCTGAAGAAATTGATGCCTACCAATCTGGTAAGTTAGAGTTTTTCCGTACCGCTTGGGTAGCAGATTACCCGGATCCGGAAACGTTTTTAACGCTGTTTTATAGCAAGCATATTCCTGCAAATCCATCAGAAAAATCGTTTATCAATTTCCAACGTTATAGAAACGCAAGATTTGATTCATTATTTACTGCCGGATTAAGAGAGCCTGATACTAAAAAACGTATGGAATTATATATGCAAGCAGATCAGTTATTAATTGACGATGGTGCTATTATGCCTATTTTTTATGATGAGAATGACAGGTTAGTTCAAAAAAATATTCGTAATTACCCGGCAAATGCTATGGAATTT
>CAIXZI010000521.1 GCA_903923915.1 uncultured Bacteroidota bacterium | reverse complement strand
CGGGTCATTTTTTTATAATTAAATCTTTCGGGTAACAAATAAAATACTTTTTTACGGTTTTAGATAATACTTCTACGTTAAGTTGGTCGCCCGCCTCGGCAATATCAATAATGTTGCCGTTGTTCATTAAAATATTAATTTTTAAATTATCGGTTCGGTAAGCACTATTTTCAACCTCACCGCTTACTACAAAAAACGCAGCTTCTTTCTCGGTTAATTTATATTGCTTCATACACTCTTTAAGCAATTCTTTTTTAGAAGTAAGTTCTGCTTTTTCTTTTTTTAATTCGATGCGAAATAATTTACGATTAACTAAATTAGTACAAAGCGTAGATAAAATTTTATCTTCATGCTGCGCCCACACTTTTACAGAAGTAAAAATATCATAATCATCTAACAAGGCAAAACTATCAAGCAAGCCGGGCTTAGCAATAAAATCTTTTTTAGAAAAATCATTTTTTAAGAAAACCGCTAATGCAGGAGTAGCAAACAAATCAACTCCTTTGGCAGCTAATTCTTTTGCACGAACTAAAATACCAACCAACATATTTTCTGCAGATACAACTGTTTTATGCAGATAAACTTGCCAATACATTAAACGCCTTGCGATGATAAATTTTTCAATGGAGTAAATTCCTTTTTCTTCGATAACTAACTCATCTTTTTTAACATTCAGCATTTTGATAATACGGTCGCTGCTGATGACACCTTCTGATACGCCTGTAAAAAAACTATCTCTCCTTAGATAGTCAAGCCTATCCATGTCCAACTGAGAGCTAACCAATTGGTGTAGAAATTTCTTTTTATATTGATTATTAAAAATTTTAATAGCTAAAGTAAGCTTGCCTTTATACTGTTTGTTAAGCTCTTGCATTAACAAATCAGAAATGTCTTCGTGGTTAACACCTTGTACAATGGCGTGTTCAAGCGCATGCGAAAATGGCCCATGGCCAATATCGTGTAAAAGAATAGCAATGTTTACGGCCTGTGTTTCTTCTTCTGTAATTTCAACTTGCTTAGATTGTAACACTTTAATGGCTTCTGTCATTAAATGCATAGCACCAATAGCATGATGAAATCTAGTATGAAGTGCACCCGGATAAACTAAATTAGTTAAGCCTAATTGTTTAATGCGGCGCAAACGCTGAAAATAAGGATGGTTTATAAGCTCATAAATAAAATCATCGGGCAGCGTAACAAACCCATAAATGGGATCGTTAATTATTTTACGCTTATTTAATTGACGATTCATTTTCTAATTGTATTTTCTAAACACGGGTTTAATAGCACTTCCAACTAAATAATCTTTTATAGTTCCCTCGATTGCTTTTTTGTAAATCTGTAAGGCTTTTTCGGTTGCCTGCAAGGTAAGTTTTAATTCTTCTTCGCCATGCGCAAAAGAAAGCGCCACCCAAGGAATAAGCACTCCGCCTTTAATCATCTCTTGCGAAAAAAGTGTACGAAACTCTAATGAAATATTTTTGTCTTTATCTTTTGTAAAATACACGGGAGATACCGGATAACCGCCTGCTTCAAAGTATTCACTAAGCCCTAAAGATTTAGCAATATCATTCATGCCGGTAATTAATTTTTTTCCATAATTCCAAAGATGGTCTGTAACGTTTTGTTTTTGATAAACTTCAACTGTTTTTATAAATGCACCCAGAGAAGTCATTTCAGAACCATGCGTTGTTGAAATTAAAAAAACACGTTCGGCGCCTTCTTCTAAAATGCCACCCAAATTCATAATTTCTTTTTTGCCAATAAGTGCAGATAGCGGAAAGCCGTTAGCCATGCCCTTTCCAAAGGTTGCTAAGTCTGGTTCGATATCATACAATTTCATAGCGCCCTGTAAATCGTAACGAAAACCGGTAATCATTTCGTCTAAAATAAAAACGGCGTTATGTTTTTTACAAAGTGCTTTTACCTGATGTAAAAAGTTTTTTTCTTTATTACTACACAAGTTACAATGCGGTTTTTCTAACATATTGATGGTGCATCCAACACATGGAGAAACAAATGTGGCAGGCTCTAAAATAACGCAGGCAATTTGATTTGGATTTTCATTAAATAATTTTTCCAGTGAGGCAATGTTGTTGTAATTAAAACGCAAACTTCCTGCTTTATTTTCTGCCGGAATGCCTTTATCCATAGGGGTTGTACCTATAAACCAATCATCATAAGTAAAGAAAGGATGTTCTGCACAAATTGCCACAAACTTTTTACCTGTGTATGCACGTGCTAATTTTATGGCTGCTGTTGTAACGGTAGAACCGCTTTTACCAAACTTAACCATTTGTGCCCATGGAAATAAGCTAATCATTAACTCAGCTGCTTTTAATTCGGTAACAGAAGCTCGTGTTAAATTAATTCCTTTATGAATTTCTGCAATGGCAGCATTTGATACTTCGTCGTTATCGTAACCAAGTGTTACAGAACGAAGTCCCATACCATAATCTAAAAATTTATTTCCTTCGGCATCCCACACATAAGCACCTTTACCATTTTCTAAAATAGTTGGTGCGTTGCTTGGGTATTGATCGTCGCCACGGCTATATGTATGCGCCCCACCAGGAATAAGCTCGTGCAGACGTTTTTGATATTCTTTATTTTTGCTCATTGTCAGTTAACTTGCTGTTAAAGTTTTTTATTTTTTGTCAAGTTGAATTCGCAAGGTTTAATCGTTAGAAGATTTATTATCCTTGCTCATTTCGTTTTCTTTCTCTGAATTATAATTGTTCCAGTAAATTTCTTTTAATGAAGAATTGATTTTATATAAATTATTTTTCTCTACAAAAGTAATGAGTTCTTTATCCGAAATAGAAATGATTTTTTCTTTTAAAAAATTGATCACTTGGCAAAAAAAAGTTGCGTCTTCTTCGTAATCTAATGTAAAACGTAAATCGCCCATAATATCATATTCTCCGAGAGATTTAGACCATGTTACAGGGTTTTTAAAAATGCGCCCCCAACCTGTTTCTAATTTTTTATTGGATTGGTTGTTGATGCTTTCTTCTAAATACGCAACGGTGTAGCCGCCCAAATTCATGCCGATAGGTAAACCTGTTATAGAGAAAGATGTGTGTTCTGAATGTTGCATCATTTGTCCGTACACCTCACGAGCCGCTTGTGTACTACAAAGTATATCATCTCCATCTACCGAAATAACATGCGATAAATTAAAATGTTTAGCGCACTGTAAATGCCTTAATGGAATATTATTATCGCTTCCCTGAAAAATTTGGCAGCTTGTTCCTTCTGTTGCAATCGAGAAATTTTTGTTGTCGGGCTTTTCGGAAGTTGTAATAATCAAACAAATTTTTTGCGATTGAATTTCTTTTTCAAATTCAAATTCAAAACGTTTTATAAGCCAGTACAATAATGATTTATGGTTTGCCTCTATTAAATGTTTTTTAGGTAAACGGCTGGAACCCATGCGGGCTGTGATAAGTACGCCTATCATAAGTTTACATCAACAAATTTTTTCTCGGCATACGATTTTTCCATCGCATATAAAACCTTCAACACTTTGTGATCTTCTTCCAAGGTATTTACATAAGATGCCGGATTTTCTATTCCTTTAAAAAAGGCATTCATCTCATCAATGTACATTTGCTCGGTTATATTTTTGTTATAACCACTTGCTGCAGAAATTGTTTCGTATTCAAACACTTCCCACTCTTGTTTATCGTGATGAAAAACTTTTACGGCATTTGCATTCCAATCCCACTCCAACTGACGAAGAGAACCATTGATTAACAAGCGACGAACAGCGCTACGTGTAACCACATCAACCGTAAGCATCATAGCAAAATTGCCGTAATCTAAAATGCTGTTGTAAGTATCGTCAATAGTTGGTGCGCCTTCAATTTCAATCGTTTTTTTTACGGTAGAAGCCAATTGCTTTGGAAAACCAAAAAGTTTTGTAATCCAAGTTAATTCAAACGGAACAATTTCGCGTGCGCCACCTGTTTCTTTTTTAGAAACATAAAAATCGCTCACCTTTTCATAAGTGTGCCAATCTGGTAAATAATTACCCATGTGGTACATGATATTACTGATGCTGCCTAGGTAATTGTTTTGTACAAGCTCAAATATTTTTTTAATAGCCGGATGAAAGTATAAAGTAGAAGAGGGTGCTGCAAAAATATTTTTTTGTTTTACTAAAGCGATAACTTCTTTCATATCCGTATCAACCACACTAGCTTCCACAAAAAAAGGAATGTTTAATTCGATTGCCTTTTTCATGTAGATATGGTGAATATCGGGCGGAAGAGAAATGATGAAAGCCTTTGCTGATGGATGTTTCAGAGCTTTTTCAAAATTTGTGAAGCAAGTAATCTTATATAATGATGCGGCTTCTTTTGCGCGATCCTCTCGTTGATCGAAACCAAAAATGTTTGTAAAACCTAAGGCTTGTAGATTGCGTATGCGGCGCTTGCCCATAGAACCCAAGCCAATTACTAAAACAGGAATGTTCATCTAAGCAGAAATATGTTGTGTTTTAAAAATAGAATGAAGTGCATTCGACATATTGTCTAACTCCTCTTGTGTAATGTTTACGGAAGACGGAAGACTAATACCTTGTGCGGATATGTGATTTGCATTTTTGAATGTGCTTTTTGTAGGATAGTTTTTATATGGCGGCATTTCGTGTAAAGGGAAAAACACAGCACGAGTTTCAACACCATTTTTTAGCATTTTATCCATCAATTCATCACGAGAAATGTTTGCCGTATCTTTTAAAATGGCCGTATATAGCCAGTAACCATTGGTTGCCCAGCTTTCTTGCGGAGGCAAAATAAAGTTCCCAGTAGCGGATAAAATCTTATTATAAAACGTAGCTAGTTTTCTTTTTGCTTCAACAAATTCATCAATACGTTCTAATTGTGCGCAGCCAATAGCAGCTTGTAAATTCGTCATACGATAATTAAAGCCAACATAATCATGCCAGTATTTTTTTTCTTTACTCATGCCATGATCACGCAATACAAGAGCTTTCTCATACATGGCTTTATCTTTAAAGAAAACCATTCCGCCCTCGCCGGTTGTAATAGTTTTATTTCCAAAAAAACTAAAGGTAGCCGCTTCTCCAAAAGTACCAACGTGTTTGCCTTTATATTTTCCGCCAATAGCTTCGGCAGCATCTTCAACCACTAATAAATTATGTTTTTTAGCAAGAGCCATAATTTCATCCATGTGACAAGGATGGCCATACAAATGCACAGGCATAATTGCTTTGGTGCGAGGTGTAATATTTTTTTCGATGTCCTCTAAAGAGATAGTCCATGTTGTAGCATCAACATCTACAATAATAGGTGTTGCGCCTGTATAAATAATGGCGTTGATAGATGCAGCAAAAGTTAAATCAGGAACAATAACCTCATCACCCGCTTTAATATCTAATGCAGCTAATGCTAAGTGAAGCGCTACAGTACCATTGCTAACAGCCACGGCATATTGCGCACCACAATACTCAGCAAACTCTTTTTCAAAACGTTTTACATAAGCGCCTTGTGAAGAAATCCACCCTGTATTTATACAATCAGAAACATAGGCTAATTCGTTTCCATTAAGTAAAGGCTGCATAATGGGCGTGCGGTGCGTGCGAGAAAAACAGGCATAATCAACCAACACATTATTTTGATCTACTAAAGGAATGTGACGAATAGTATTTGATAATTTACTTTGAACAATTTCTTGAGGTGTTGTAACCGGAAAAGAGGTAAATGTTTTTTGCATAACAGTTTCGACCTTTACATCAAGAGCTGAGTTATTTAAAATACAACGACGAATATCTCCATCGGTAAGCAAGCCAATTAATTTGTTTTTATCATCTACTATAAAACAAATGCCTTGTGCGTTTTTATCAATTAAGGCCAAAGCATCTTTTAGGGAAGCTTTGTTAGAAAGCATTAAATCTTTTATATCAGGTGCGGTTTGCATGCGCTTTTATTTTTTAGAATAACCATATCCGTAGCCATATCCGTAGCCATATCCATAGCCATAACCATATTTGGCGTAGTAATAACCTGTGCTGCGTTGTTTAACGCCGTTTAATATGTATGCAAAGTGATTTACTTTGTTGGTTTCGGTTAACTCATCAATAAAATTGATAATTTGTTTGTTTGCAAATTTGGTGTTGAGCACAAACAGCGAAATATCTGCATACTGCATTAAGTAAATAGAATCGCTTATTAAGCCTGCAGGTGGTGTATCAATGATGGTGTAATCATAGTTTGCTTTTCCGTAAAAAAGAATATCTCTTAACTCGTTAGATAAAATCATTTCAGACGGATTTGGAGGTACAGGCCCCGAAAGCAACACATCTAAATTTTCTATTTTAGTTTTTCTAATACATTCAGGTATGGTGTTTTGTTTTACCACAATAGTGCTTATGCCTTTTTCAGCCGTCATTTCAAGCGCCTTTTGTACACGTGGTTTGTGTAAATCAAGCTCTAGTAATAAAACCCGTTTACCACCTTTTGCCAACATGGTGGCTAAGTTTATAGAGCAAAATGTTTTTCCTTCGCCGGGTGCGTTTGATGTAAACAAAATAATTTTTGGTCCGGGTGTGGTGTTTAAGTATTGAAGATTTGTTCGCAGGGTTCTAAAACTTTCGGCTATTTGCGATTTAGGCTCCTCATCAACAATAATACCGGTTGGCAACATGCTTTTTACCTGAATTAAATCGCCTATTACAGGTGTGTTGGTTGCTTCTTTAAGTTCTATAATATTTTGTATGGTAGTAAAAAAGAAGGAACGAATTAAAATGATAAGCAAACTTAAAATGGCTCCCGCAAAAACATATTGCATAATTATTTTTTGTTTATCAGGGCTTATTTTGCCTGATGGCCTTGGACTTTCAATAACTTTTGTTTCAGGAATAATAGATGCACGGGCAATGTATGTGTTTGCGCGTCTTTGCAAAAGAAAGTTGTATAAACCTTCGTTTACCGTTAAATTACGCTGTATGCCCAATAAATCTCGTTGTTTTTGGGGTATGGTTTTTATGCTGGCTATGTAGGTGTTTATTTCATTATTGATGTTTTCTGACACTTTTTTTATAGCATTGCGCGCATTATTTATATAAACCAATAAATCTTCTTTTGTTTTTTTTATGTTGCTTTCTAAATGTGCCACCGCATAATTTTTTTCTTTAGAGCTGGTTCGCATTTCATTTAGTTGTGTTTGCAAACCATATAATTGTCCGGCAGATTTAACTAAAAAAGCGTCGCTGTTATTTACAAAGGCAGATGGAGGTAAAAACTGAGGGTCTTTGTCTTCTATAATATATTTTTCTAAATCGTTTAAACCCTCTGTTTGTAAACTTAATTGGGTGCGTTGATTGTCATAGTTACTAAGTTTTGTAAAATAATCCTGTTCCTCATGCGTTAAATCAAGTATGCCTTTATTTGAT
>CAIXZI010000520.1 GCA_903923915.1 uncultured Bacteroidota bacterium | reverse complement strand
TGCGGCGCGCTTTACTTTCTCTTATTTTTGAAAAGCAAGTTCTTTACTGGCAATAATTAATTCTGATACCAGTTTTTCATTTTCTTTTTTCTGAAAGGCAAGTTCTTTATGAGCTGTAATTAATGCGTCCTCATCCAATTCTTTTCTTATAGCCATATTTTATTTACTAATTTTTTTAATGATTCTACCTATTTTGCACCGTAAGCACAAAGTTTTCTTTTGCAGGTTGTAAAATATCTCCTTGTGCCACAAGCGTGAGCGATTGCTGAATTATTTTTTTGAATTGCGAAAACTCAGAAGGTTTACGAATAAAATATTGTGCGCCATTTTTATATAGCATATTTACTACCTCTTGTTCAAACGAAGTAGAAAATACAATAACCGGAAGCTGTTGCAATTTTTTACTCAGTTTTATTTCTGATAAACACTCAAATCCATTTTTACGCGGCATGTTTAAATCTAAAAAAAGTATATGAGGTAGCTCGGTTATTCCATCGGTTAGCAATTGCATTAATTGTTCTCCATCATGTACTGCGGTAAGGTGGGTAGGCAATATTAACTCATGCAATGCTTGTTTAAAAAAAATACAATCATCTGTATCATCATCGGCCAGTAAAATATTTAGTTGTTTAAAGCTCATACATTAAGAATTATTTTAATTGATTATTTTATGCGCTTATCACTTTTTTCCTCATCTATTAAATTATCTTTTTCTATAACTCTTATAAGTGCCTGATGAATAACTTGTTTTAGTTTTTTAAAATCACCGGGCTTACGTATATAATCTTGCGCGCCCATTTTAAAGAGGGTGTTTTTTAAGCTCTCTTCCAAACCAACTCCATGCGTAAAAGAGGTTGAAAACATAATCACCGGCAGTTTTTTTAATTTCTCATCTTCTTTTATTTCAATTAAACATTCGTAGCCCGTTTTGCGGGGCATACTAAGGTCTAAAAAAAGAACATCGGGAAGGTTATCCGTATTACGAGCCAGGTAATCCATAAGCTCTTCTCCATTATTAACAACAACAAGGTTAGAGGCAATAGGTATTTCTTTTAATGCTTTTTCAAAGAAAAAACGATCATCAATATCATCGTCTGTCAGTAATACATTAAGAGAATTTTGTGGGTACTTAAGTTTCATAGATACTAATTAAAATTAGGTGAAAAAGGAAGCCTAAAAAAGTTGCTAAACCAAAATTGCGTTTTATAATTTTTCCTTTCTTCTGTTAAAACAAAATTTTCTATAGCAGGTTGCGAAACGTTTTCTTCAACTACTAACGTAATCATTTTTCGAACTGCTTTTTTAAGGTCTGAAATTTCGGATGGCTTACTTATATAATAGTTTGCCCCGTTTTTATGAAGTTTATCTGCAATTACTTTATGAAAAGAGGTAGAGTAAATAATAACAGGAAGTTCTTTTAATTTTTCGTTCAATTTTATTTCCGATAAACATTCAAAGCCATTTTTACGAGACATATTTAAATCCAAAAAAAGTATATGCGGAAGTTCTTTTGTTTCATTCGTAAGTTCTTGCATAAGCTGTTCTCCATCATGCACCCAATTAAGACTGGTGGGTATTGAAAAATCTTTTAAGGCTTCTTTAAAAAAAGTGTAATCATCCACATCATCATCAGCAAGTAAAATGTTGAAAGAAGTGTGCTGTTTCATTTTCATTATAGATTAATTTACGCTTTAGAAAAGCCAACATAGCCTACGGCTTCTGATTACGGGTAAAGGTGCGCTCTTTTAAATACAGAAACATTACACAACTTTTATAAAAAGTTGCATAATTCACAGTTTTACCTTTTAATAGTAGTACAAAAACAATATTCTTTAAAACTATTCATATACTAAATTT
>CAIXZI010000519.1 GCA_903923915.1 uncultured Bacteroidota bacterium | reverse complement strand
GTGTAGATTTTAACCTATCAAAAATAAGTACAAAATCGGGCGTAAAGCCATTTGATAAAAAGAAACTAAAAGCTAAGTTGGCTAAAAACATACAAGCTATATCAAACCTTCAGAATAAATTATTTGCAGAAAACAGCCAATCTTTATTAATTATTTTGCAAGGCATGGATAGTTCTGGTAAAGATGGAACCATCAAGCATATTATGCGTGGAGTAAACCCTCAGGGAGTTTGGGTATATAGCTTTAAACATCCTACTACTGTAGAATTAGAACATGATTATTTATGGCGACACGCCCAAAAATTACCAAAGCACGGTCAAATAACTATTTTTAATAGATCCCATTACGAAAACGTACTTATTTCAAAAGTACATCCCGAAATTGTTTTAGCCGAACGTTTACCCGGTATAAATAGCATCTCTAAAATTGATAAAAATTTTTGGAACAAACGTTATGAGCAAATAAATTCATTTGAAAAAAGAAATATACAAACAGGTACATCTATTTTAAAAATATTTCTTCACTTATCTAAGTACGAACAACGCAATCGTTTTTTAGATAGAATAGAACACAAAGAAAAACATTGGAAATTTTCTTCGAGTGATATTAACGAGCGTAAATTTTGGGATGCTTATCAAGATGCTTATGAGCAAGCTTTAAAAAATACCAGCACAAAAATTGCCCCTTGGTATATTATACCTGCCGATGATAAATTATATGCTCATTTACTTATTAGTAAAATAATTTTAGAAAAGCTTAAAGAAATGAATCCTTGTTTTCCGCCAATAGATAAAAAAGAAGAAGAATTAATGCGGAAATCAAAAATTGTATTAAAAAAAGAAAACAAATAATAAATAACGGTAATTTTTATTTAGCTAAACAAAAAAACCATTGTAAATAATTGATTTACAATGGTTTAATTTTTATCCGTGGACCCGGAGAGATTCGAACTCTCGTCCAAACAAGGAATACAAAAGCTTTCTACACGTTTAGCGCAAATTTAATTTTCGTCAAATGGCAGGTATTTACACAAACCAACCAAAAGCTTAGTTGCTAATATTGTTTTAGTTAACAACATCACTAAAACAACTTGCTAATTTATGATGCAACATCCCACTCGCTAAGCAAGGGCGCTAATGGGGTTGCAAAGGCTGAATTAGCTGAGCTAATTAAGCAGCCATGGCGTAGTTATTTTCGCCAATTGAAGTTTTGAGAATTAGGTTTAAGGTGTCATGTTCACAACACACCACGTGCTTACAATTCTACTGCTCTCGCTGTCAAAACCGGTCGGGCCCAATAAAGTAAAGAACAAATTTCAATTATGGCGTTCCGCTTGGTTACAAGCGGCGGGCTTTTCGTTGCAAGTTTTGTTGCTTACAACAAAAGCTTTTCACTACAATCCCTAACGCAAACAAAGGTACATAAAATTAAGCTGTTATATTTGTCAAAATTTTCTAATTATGAATAAAATTAAAATAGGTGTATTACGCGAAGAAAAATCTCCACCAGATATGCGCGTGCCCCTTACTCCACTTATTTGTGCTGAGTTAACTAAACAATACCCCAACTTAGAAATATACGTGCAGCCCAGCGCCATACGTTGCTACCACGATAGCGAATATACCGCATTTGGCGTAACGCTAAAAGAAGACGTATCTGATTGCGATATTTTAATGGGCGTAAAAGAAGTGCCTTACGACAAACTTATTCCTAATAAAAAATATTTTTTCTTTTCGCATACCATTAAAAAACAACCACATAATACAAAACTCATGCACGCTTTAATTAGCAAGCAAATAGAGATGATAGATTATGAAACCCTTACCGATAAAAACCATAATCGTATCATCGGTTTTGGACGCTATGCAGGTGTGGTAGGCGCTTACAACGGCATTTTAGGTTATGGATTAAAGTATGATTTGTTTCGTTTGCATCCCGCTCATAAATGCCGAGACAGAGCGGAAATGGAAGAAGAATTAAAGCGTGTAAAGCTTCCAAACATTAAAATTGCCTTAACAGGTGGTGGCCGCGTTGCTAACGGAGCTATTGAAACCCTTTCTGCCTTACGCATACGCAAAGTAACGCCCGAAGAATTTTTAATGAGTTCGTTTCGCGAGCCGGTTTATTGTCAGTTAAATCCACGCGATTATGTAGAGCGCGAAGGCGATCATAACTTTGATTTACACGATTTTTTTAAACACCCTGAGCATTTTACCAGCAAATTTGCGCCTTACACAAAAGAAACCGATTTGTTTATTTCTGCACACTATTGGGATCCTCGTTCACCAAAAATGTTTAGTACAGATGATATTAAAGCACCTGATTTTCATATAAGCGTTATTGCCGATATTACTTGCGATATTGATGGTTCTGTGCCAACTACCATACGTTCTACTACTATCAACAATCCTTTTTACGGTTACAATATGAAAACTGATAAAGAAGATTTGGCTTTTACCAAAGATAGCATTTGCATTATGGCTGTAGATAATTTGCCTTGCGAACTGCCCCGCGATAGCAGCGATGATTTTGGCAAAGATTTAAAAGAACGTGTTATACCCCATTTAGTAGGTTCTGATGCAGATAAAGTTATAGAACGCGCAACCATTTGCAAGCAAAGTAAACTAATGCCTGCTTTTGAATACTTAAGCGATTACGCTTATTAATGACGAGTTAGAAGTCATTTTTATCATTTACACCTAATTGGTTTTAGCCATACATAG
>CAIXZI010000518.1 GCA_903923915.1 uncultured Bacteroidota bacterium | reverse complement strand
TCTCTCAATACTCAAATCACTATGCTAATATCTCTATTTATCCAAACCCAACAAACGGCAACTTTACTATAGAAACAAATACTACAACAAAACAAACCATGCAGGTGTTCGATGTAAATGGTAAAGTTGTTTTAGCGCAAACAATACAACCCACCCCTAACCCCTCCAAGGAGGGGAATAAAACAACAATTGATGCAAGTAATTTAGCAGAGGGCGTTTATAACTTAAGTATTATAAGCAATAATGGCGTTGTAAATAAACGCTTGGTTATTGTTAGGTAGTCTTTAAATAAATTTTAAATTGAAACAGCGCGTTAGCCCGACAAAACGCGGAGCAGTTTAGCTTGTGTGAGGCAGATCGTTTTGTCTTGATGCCACCCACATGCTGGCTCAAAATATGCCTTAGCATATTGCCCTCTTTCTTTTTCGTCAAGGAAAAAGAAAACATAAAAAAGATTTTTTTCAGTACCTTCTTACGTTAGTTTTTAGCTTAGGTTACATTTTTTTACTAACTGATTAAAAACTATCGGTTGATAGTAATATTACCTTTTTCTGAACCTTTTTGTTTTTCTGTCGTAAAAATGAGGAGATAAAAATCTAATTAACCATTTAAAAATCTAAAATAAATATAAGCGCATGAGCATACACATTTTAAACTCTAAAAATATTTTCAATCATGAAAACAAAAAAGCTACTACTAATTTGTGCTGTAGGCATTATGCAATGCCTTGTGGCGCAGAATTCTGTGAGTTATTCGTTATCGACGATTAACCAAACGCAGCAAGCAGATGAGCAAAAAGCACGTGAGTTTTTTACTCAACATAACTTTAATAGTAAAGATTATGATGAGTATATTACTTCATGGAGAAAAGAATATAAAAACCTTTCTCAAAAAATAAATCAACAACCGGCCTTGCCAGCCTCACCCATGGCAGCTTGTACAAATATTGATTTTGAACAAGGTACTTTAAATGGCTGGGCTCAATCTACAGGGTATCATCCACTTTATAATCCATTAGGTTGCTGTTTAACGCTGGGTGGTGCTCAAGCCATAACAACCGGTGCAGGTTTAGATCCATTTGGGTTATTTCCAGTGGTTTGTCCAGGGGGTAGCAATTCCTTACAACTTGGAAACAGTGCTATAGGCGGCATTGCAGATAGAATAGAGCAAACATTTTTAGTAACAAGCTCAAATAACAATTACAGTTATAAGTATGCTGTAGTGCTTGAAGATCCAGGTCATCCGGTAAGTCAGCAGCCTGCTTTTACAGTTGAGATGTTTGACTCAAGCGGAAATCAAATCCCTTGTACCTATTATGATGTAGCTGCAGGGCAAGGCATTCCTGGCTTTCAAAATTCAACTGTACAATCGGATGTAGTTTTTAAACCATGGACAACTGTATCGGTAAACCTTACTTCATATATTGGTCAAAATGTTACCATACGTTTTACTACATACGATTGCGCTTTGGGTGGACACTTTGGGTATGCCTATATAGATGGTTCTTGTCAGCCCTTTAAAATTTTTCAAAACCACACCTTGTGCTCTAACAGTACGGCTCAATTATGTGCTCCGGTGGGTTTTGGGGCTTATAATTGGACGGGCCCTGGTATTGTAAGTGGTAACTCAACATCTTGTATAACGGTTAATGCCGGAGGAACATATGATGTATTGCTTACTACTGTAACAGGTTGTTCATCTCCGTTTAGTTATAATGTAACAAGTGTATTGGCACCAGCTGCATCGTTTACAACTACCAATCAATCGTGCAATAATCAAATAACGTATACAAATACTTCGGTTGGAACAGGTTTAACCTCTTTTTGGAATTTTGGAGATGGGGCTACATCAACTATAAATGCACCAACACATATTTATGCAGGTGTTGGTACATATCCTAATACTTTAATTGAATATTCTACCAATGGCTGTAGTGATACGGTTTTACAAAACGTAACTATTTTTCCTAAGCCAAATGCAGCTTTTATTTTTAACCAAGCTTGTGCAACCAATACAGTTAATTTTAGCAATAGCTCTTCAGTTAACGGGGGTACTATTGTTAGCAGCCGATGGGCTTTTGGCGATGGAACAACTTCTTTATTGGTAAGTCCAACACACATATATACAGTTGGAGGAAATTATAATGTTCAACTTGCCGTAACAGATAATAACACGTGTAAAGACAGCTTGGTAAAAGTAACGGCTATTTATAATTTGCCTATTGCGAGCTTTAATACACAGGCAGTTTGTGAAGGAAGTAACACGGTGTTTAATAATACATCTACGGTTGTGGGTTCTACCATAAGTAATTATGCTTGGGATTTTACCAGCGATGGAACAAATGATAACGTAACCCAAAACCCTTCTAACATCTATCCGGCAAGCGGAACTTATTCTGTAACCATGCAAGTAACAAGCGCGCAAGGATGTGTAAATAAGGTAACAAATACTGTGGTTGTTAACCCTAATCCAATTGTGGCATTTGCGGTTAATAACGCCTGTACAGGAAGCAATTTTACTTTCAATAATAGTTCAAGTGTTGCAAACGGAAGTATTACACAAAGCAATTGGAGTTTTGGTGATGGAACTAACTCTTCTCAAAATGCGCCTCAACACACCTATTCTCCTGCAGGTACTTATGTGGTAACATTAACTGCAACAAGCAATTATGGCTGTGTTTCAAGTATTAGTCAAAATGTTACGGCGTATCCTAAACCTGTTGTAAATTTTTCGGCTAATGCGGTTTGTCAGTTACAGGCAAATGCTTTTAGTAATACATCTTCTATCGCAAGTGGTAGTATTTCAAATTGGGCATGGGATTTTACCAGCGATGGAGTGATAGATAACAACGCGCATAACCCAAATTATACATACTCTCAGGGCGGAAATTTTAATTGTACCTTACATGCAACATCTGATATGGGCTGTATAGATTCTGTTACAAAAACAGTAACAGTGTATCTTAACCCGATTGCAAATTTTAATTCTCCTGCTGTTTGTAATGGAAGCGCAATACAATTTACAGACGTATCTACTTCGCAGAACGGAACTATTACCGGATGGAATTGGGATTATACCAGCAATGGTACTTTTGATAATGCTACGCAAAACCCTTTTAATATTTATCCTGCAAGCGGAACCTATTCTGTAACGCTGCAAGTAACCAGTTCTTTAGGATGTTTGAGTAGCACAACGCATACAATTACAGTAAATCCTAATCCTGTTGTTGTGTTCTCAGTTAATAATGCTTGTGCAGGAAGT
>CAIXZI010000517.1 GCA_903923915.1 uncultured Bacteroidota bacterium | reverse complement strand
TCTGTAAAGCTAAATCTTGTGCTTTATTCTGACCAAAAAGATTAGTACCAACAGCAAGTTTTTTAGACATAGATAATACCTATACCTTTCTCATGATTGGCTTCATGTAAACACTCCTTATACCTTGTGTGCTTTGTCTTAATTTCATTCCATAAATGAAATACCCCACCCTCTTCGTTTTTACCGATATCGTGAAAGGCAATAATACCACCTTTGCGTACAAGTGGTCCATACATCTCATAATCCTTTTTTACACCATGGTAGGTATGATCTCCGTCTATAAAAAGAAAGTCAATCTCTTCACCTTTAAAAATATCTTTTGTTTTGTCAAGAGTTGATTGTTTCTGAGACGAATCTGGTATTAAATAAAGTTTAGTCTTATTTGCCTTTGCCCAAACTGGCCAAACATTTTTGTAATTACTCTCTTGTTTTTCGACACGCCAATCCTGAGGACCAACGAAATTTCTAACTGGTAAATCGATAGCTAATATCGTTGAACCTTCTTGACTGTAATGTATAAAGTGCTGAAGCGTCCAGCCGTATAGTGATCCAATCTCTATAACTTTAGAAGCGTTTAGCTCTTTATATTCAGCGAGTAATTCTTCAAATTCTTTGAAGTTTTGACTGTTTAGTTCATTTTCTGCTATAATCATTTTTAATTTTTTTGACGGTTTTAATTACTTGTTCTTTGCCGGTAGATTTAATGTCTTAAGCCGTGACGGTACAACATTTACATGATCACCATGCGTTTGCTTATATGTCATGTACATATTATATTTTCTATGTATACATATATTATTAGCTAATGTACTATAAATCAAATCAAGAATACGTATTGGCTTGAAGCGTGCATATGATTTTATATAATACGCGCGAGCTTTCGGCTCGTATGTGACGTTTAATAGTTGTTCGTTTAGTTCAGAATTAAGAAATTCTGCTATTGTTTCGATAAAAATCTTTGAATTTGAACAAATATCAAATGAGAGATATGAATATATTTTGCGTGAGTATTTATTCTTGTTTTGATATTCATATACACGTACACCACCATCGCCGTCTAAGACTCCTCTAATAAATGCAATTTTTTCATCACGATTTAAGTGCTGGAAAAATTTTACCACGTTTAGTGTGTTACTTTTAGCAGGTGTTATACCTATGTTTAATAGATAATCATAAAAAGGTTTATATGACACACACCAAATTACTGTATTGTCTTTCTTATCTCGTATACTACCGCCATATTTTTTAAAAATTTGTTCAAGTGTATGGCGATCTTTGTTATTAAATGTTATTTCAATACCATAATCATTTTTATGAAGATGACCGTCTGCAGATATTAGACCAAGTAGATAATAAAAATTATCGTCCTTATTATTGAGTATTGTTGTAATTTTTGGGTTGCGTTTTTTGTGTAGAGCTAAAACACGGCAATACTCAGGTCGCGCACAATATTTTCCTTTACCTTTTATTTTTTTACCGCACTCGTGACATTGATGGTCTACATATACCATGTATTTATTTATTAACATGACTATATTTTTTCTTTATATTTTTAACTATCTGTATAACCTCTTCTTTTGAGACTTGCGGGGCGTGATTCGGATAGTGACCGTGTTTACGTTTATAAATCTCGCGCCCAGCCATGACTTTTTTCATCCACTC
>CAIXZI010000516.1 GCA_903923915.1 uncultured Bacteroidota bacterium | reverse complement strand
GATTGGGATGATGCTGAGCAAAATGCCATTCGTAAAATAATTAACGACGGTATTAAAGTTGAAGGTGCGCTTCGTTCTGAAGTGCAATTAAACATTAAACGTTTAACTGATATCGGTACTTTTAGAGGTATTCGTCATCGTGGTGGTTTACCGGTTCGTGGGCAACGTACAAAAACTAACGCTCGTACCCGTAAAGGCCGTCGTAAAACAATCGCTAACAAAAAAATGGCGGTTAAATAATAATTAATTAAGAATAAAGAATTTTAATATAAAATGGCAAAACAAGCATCAGCAACCGCTGCAACATCAGCGAAAGCTTCGTCAAAAAAGCGCGTAGTTAAGGTAGAAGCTACCGGAGACGCGCATATTAACGCTACGTTTAACAACATCATTATTTCATTAACTAACACGGCTGGACAAGTTATCAGTTGGTCAAGTGCTGGTAAAATGGGTTTCCGTGGTTCTAAAAAGAATACTCCATATGCAGCTCAAATGGCATCGCAAGATTGCGGTAAAGTAGCTTTTGACGCAGGTTTACGTAAAGTAAAAGTTTATGTTAAAGGACCAGGTGGTGGACGTGAGTCAGCTATCCGTTCTTTAGGAACAGTAGGTATCGAAGTATTGGAAATTGTTGATATTACACCAATTCCACACAACGGTTGCCGTCCTCCTAAACGTCGTCGTGTATAGTATTTGATTAGAATAATAAGTTTTAGAATTAATAGTACAATAAAATTAAAATAGAGAAATGGCAAGATATATAGGACCAAAATCTAAGATTGCAAGAAAATTTAAAGAGCCAATATTTGGCCCTGATAAAGCATTAGAAAAGAAAAACTACCCTCCTGGGCAACATGGTATGTCTAAAAAACGTGCTAAACAAAGTGAATACTCTGTTCAGTTAACTGAAAAACAAAAAGCTAAATATACTTACGGTATTTTAGAGCGTCAATTTTGGAGAATGTTTACATTGGCTCAAAAAGAGCACGGTGTAACTGGTGAAGTTTTATTACAACTTTGCGAGTCTCGCTTAGATAACGTTGTTTATCGTTTAGGAATTGCTCCTACACGTGCTGGTGCCCGTCAATTGGTTGGTCACAGACATATTAACGTAAATGGAGATGTAGTAAATATTTCTTCTTATATCTTAAAAGCAGGTGATGTTATTTCGGTTCGCGAAAAATCTCAATCTCACGAGGCTATTACTGCAGCATTATCAGGTGCAAGCAACAAATACTCTTGGTTAGATTTTGATGCAAAACACATGACTGGTAAATTTATCAGCCGTCCTGAAAGATCTCAAATACCTGAAAACATTAAAGAACAGCTAATTGTAGAGTTGTACTCTAAATAGTAATCTTTGAGTGCTTGTGCTTAGGTTTAGAAATAATAATATTAATTAAAACAAAAATATAATAACATGGCAATTTTAAGTTTCCAACGCCCAGATAAAGTAATTATGTTAGGTTCAACTGACACAGAAGGTCAGTTTGAATTTCGTCCTTTAGAGCCGGGTTTTGGTATCACTATAGGCAATGCTTTACGTCGTATTCTTCTATCTTCTTTAGAAGGTTATGCAGTTACTTCAGTTAAAATTGAAGGCGTTGATCATGAGTTTTCTACTATAAAAGGTGTTGCAGAAGATGTAACAGAAATTATATTAAATCTTAAACAAGTTCGTTTTAAAAGACAACTTGATAACCATGATTTTGAAAAAGTTACTTGTAACTTTGCAGGTAAAGAAACTATTACTGCCGGAGATTTATCTAAATTTTTAAGCGGTTTTCAGGTTTTAAACCCAGATTTAGTTATCGCACATTGCGAATCTAACGTTAAATTTAAAATGGAATTAACTATCAACAAAGGTCGTGGTTATGTTCCTGCAGAAGAAAACAAAGCAGCTAACTCTGCACACG
>CAIXZI010000515.1 GCA_903923915.1 uncultured Bacteroidota bacterium | reverse complement strand
TTGAGGGTCGCCGTGAGTTTGACATATACCCCGCTGGGAAATACGATGAGGGTTTACACTTAGAGGCTTACGTGGTAAAGAAAATTTTACATATAAAAAATATTTATACCGATGCCAGACCTGGGAGGGGCATAGGGACTTATCTATTTACTATTTTATTTCATTATTTGGAATATCAGCGTATAAAGTTTGACAAGATAGAGTTAGTATTTTGGCCTTCTGAACCGAATCCATTAAGGGGACGAATTGATAAAAAGACGGGGCGAAAACAACCTTATAGACGTCAAACCCCTGCTGTTATTTTAACCGCAATGAGATTTTATTTTAAAGTCTTTTCTACTTTGGTTAATTATTTTCCAATACACCAGGGAAAAGAAATACAAATCACCGAAGGGACAACTGAAAATCTTTTGGAATTAATACGGGATTATGATAGTGACAGTTTTCCATCTATGGTATTTACGCCATTACAGCAAGGTCGGGGGCAAGCACTTTCAAAACGTAAGGTTGCCCCGAAAAAGCCTACACCGAAGATACCACATTCGGTGAAGGTGGTATGAAAAGGCGTGGAAAATCTTTTTATAAAAGTATATATTAAATGGAAGAAATTGTCTATCAATGCAAGGATTGCAAAACCATTCGTTATTTGACTTTTCCAAATGGAGATGAAAGCCTAATTCTTTGTTCAGCGTGTTACCGTCTACGGGTTATAAAAGCAAATGAAGGCGAAGAAAAAACGTTCATAAGTAAACGGTACGTGTTTTAAAAGATTTACAAATGTCCAATGGATATAAATTTATTATATAGCCATATATAATAAATAAAATGTTTAATAAATTACCTTTGGCCTCTATAAAACAAATAATCAAGCTATATAACTTGGAGACAAAAATCATTCTATCGATAGTCGTAAATGGTAAACGACGGCTTAAGACAAAAACTGAATTAGTAAAGGACTTACACGAACATTTAGAAATACGCAAAAGTGATGGAGAAATTATTATGAAAAAAATTGATTTGGGCAAACTGGATATTCGTTATGGCGAAGATAGCGATGAAAGCGAAGAAGAAGAAGAAGCAGAGGCAGAGGCACCCCATCAGCCCCAGCCGCAACCCATAAAGGGTAAGGAGAGAAAAAAGAGAGTCCCCGCCAAAAAGCGAGTTGTAAAAACACCCAAGCCGCAAGCAGAAGCAGAAAACGGGGTTGAAGGGGCAGAGCCCCTTATAGAGCCGTTAGTCCCCATTGCATTAGTCAAGGAAATAAAAAAAGACTTTGATTGGATTCTTAGTTTACAAAAAAAGGGTAAAAATAAGAAAATATCCAAATACAGTACTAGTTCAATTTTGCAAGCTATTATTTGCGCACTTTATTTAGAAAAATATAAAACAGCCCCGATTATGCCTATTGATTTTAATCCTGGCTCAACGTGGAATGTTAAAAATTTTTTACAATCGTTAAAAGTTTCAATAGAACACGGATACAACACATTTTGTATTCCCGTATTAACCCACAATCATATGAATTTATTAATTATAAAAGTAGAAACTCGTGAAGTCATCAGGTTTGAACCCCACGGTGGTAAATTACATACACCATTAGAAGAGACAGATATTGATAAGGAAATTAATGATGATTTGGAGGATATTGTATTAAAAATGAATATTTATTTAAAACTAATAACACCAATGCAAGAGACTGTACCAGGTAAACGAAAATTTATTTATTATGAGCCAATTGATATCTGTCCAAGAATAAATGATAGGGCAAATACAAGGGGATTCCAAATGATGGAAGAGAGAGTTAAAATGGACTTTGGAGGCCTGTGTCAGCTATGGGGTATGTTTTTTATGGAGTGTATTTTAAAAAATCCTGATTTGGATATAAAAGATGTTTATAAAAATGCGTATGAGCTTATGAATGATGAACCCCAATATTTTAAAGATTTAATTGTTGGTTATTTTATAAATATTAACGAAGAAATGAAAAAAATGAAGGGATTTATTTTTAAATCAATAGAAAAAGGCGACGTTGATAAATACCACGAAGACTATGAAAAATTCTATGCGGATTATTTTAAATTATTAGCCAAGCACAGAGAAGCTGTAATGAAAAAACCCCTTAAAAAATTCACAGGGGAGGGATTCATTCGGCCTACGCTGAATAAGAAACTAGGCAAGGGAGCCAGCCAAAGTAAAAAAAGTAAAAAAGGTAAAAAAATACATTTAGAGCAAGTGTATGAAGAAATCGCCCCTGTTACGGACCCGAAAATTCTTGCAAAAATGTATAAATCCAATAAAGGGCAAGAAGTCCGAGGGCCAGCACCTCCAATATTACAAGCATCTAAAAAACGAAGACAAGTTCAATTAGAGCCAATCACACAGACACTTGCACAAACAGGCTATAAGAAACAAGGACGAGGGGCATTTATTCGGCCTACGCCAGGCGATATGTGAGAATGTATATGATATAATATACAATGATTGAGTTATTATGTTTAAAAAAAAGAAAAATTAAAAAAATTTTCACAAGTCTGTAATGAAAAAGTCCAAATTTGATTAAAAAGTTGTCCGAAATCTTAAAATAGTTTCTTGAGTTGGGAAAAATATTTTTGGTTTATTCTTTTTATTTTATTTTAAATCAGTGAAAAATCGTAGGGGGTACCCTTGCCTTTTTTAGGTGTTTTCTCAGAAATGACGTTTTCGTTTTTTTACTCTTTTAATCTCTTTAGGAATAATCCAAAAAATGTTCTAAAAAATCTTTTTATTATTCTTTTATTATTCTTAAAACAGCTTTTAGTATTCTTTAAAAAGCTTAAAGAGTAATCAATAAGAATATTAAGAATATGGAAAAACCATTTGATTGTATTATTTGTAATTTTTCTTGTACTACAAATAGTATTTATAAACGTCATTTAGTATCAACTACGCATAAAAATATTA
>CAIXZI010000514.1 GCA_903923915.1 uncultured Bacteroidota bacterium | reverse complement strand
GGAGGTTAATAAAAAACAATACGATGTTTGTATGAATAAACATTATGGTATTTGCGCAGGTAGAATAGAAGATGGAAAGTATTTTGTAAAAGTTTTATTTATGAAGTATTGTAAAGACGTAGAATTAGATTTAAAAAAACATCAGTAACAAAAAGATATGGATACTCAAATTAAAGAAAATTTAAACGATTTAGTACAAATATGCTACAATGCTTCCTTTAAAGCGGGATGGCATACTGATTTACAAACAGGAGAGCTTTTAGATAGGAATAAAGGAGAGATGCTATGTTTGATTCATTCTGAAATTTCCGAAGCAATGGAAGGGGAAAGAAAAGGTTTGATGGACGACCATCTACCTAACAGACCAATGGCTGAAGTTGAATTGGCTGATGCATTGATAAGGATATGTGATTATGCGGGTAGATTTGGATATGATTTAGGAGGGGCGGTTGCTGATAAGCTAGAGTATAACAAAAATAGAGCAGACCATAAAGTAGAAAATAGATTAAAAGATGATGGAAAGAAATTTTAAAAACTAATAAACTATGGATAATAAAACACAATTACTATTAGAAAAAGCTTCTAAAAAACTCGAAACTCTTTTGGAGCTTAAACATTTTGCAGTCAAAGTAGGGGATTATGAGTTATTTACTAAATGCAGGAAAATTGAATTAGAAAAATTTCCCGTAACCCAAGAAGAAATAAACGCACATGAAGAGGCTAAATATCTTAATACAGTATTCAGAATGGTCGAATTGAATATCGAAGAATCTATGTGTTATAGAATAGTAAGAACTCTTGAGTTATACAAAGAGAAAAAAGGTAAGTTCGATATAGGGGACGCTTCAAAAATAATTATATCTAGTAAAAATCTCTTTTTAAGAAAATAAAAAAAGGGTGTGAATAAAAAATGTATTAATTTGTTTTTTCGTACCAATAAACTTTTATATCTTTGCCTTAAGAAACTTAAAAGCAAACAAAAATGGAATTAAAAAGTAAAGAGGTTGTTGAACCGAAAGAGTTTATTGATATAGCAAAAGATGTAACCGCAATAGGTATGTTAATTCAAGACCTTGATACAAGTTCTAGGCTTCAAACAGAAGAGGGTAGCAAATTACTTATGAGGCTTTCGGAGGTTCTTACTGAAAGTTATCTAAAAAAAGAGCGGGATACAACTATAAAATTTGCTTTTGATTTTTATGCTGATTTATCTCGACAAATGGGAGTGCCTGAAAATTTGATTTCAGAAAATATCACTCACGCCGAAATTTACTTCAATGAAAGATTTGACAGAAAATAAACCTAAAGCCTGTAACTGTAATTCATTAAAAAATATGGAAAAATTAGCAAAACTATCTCCTGTAGCACAAGTTGTTGTGCCGATATGTATCTGCGTAGTGCTATGTGTGCTTATTTATAATATTCTAAGAATATTTAGAGATTAATAATTATGAAAAAATCCATTAAAATTATATTTCCTTTAATATTAATTTTATTAGCATTGCTAACTATTGATGTATTAAATAAACCAAGTGGCAAAAATTACTTTTGGCTACTTGGTTTCATTCCTGTCGGTTTGGTTATGTTTGTTTTCGGTAAAAAATTATGGAAAAAACTGTAAAAATAAAAATTATGAAACATTTTATCAATGTCTTTATTGTGTTGGTTTTAGTTGGATTAGCAATTAGCGTTGATTATGCTAGCCACATATAAAACGCAACAACTAATACTTGGGGAGTATGTTATATTCCCTTAACTATATTTATGGGGTTTTGGG
>CAIXZI010000513.1 GCA_903923915.1 uncultured Bacteroidota bacterium | reverse complement strand
CGCAACAACACCGGCAGCAAGCACAGCGCAAGCAAACACAAGTAACCAATTCACAAGCACGCAAGACATTATAAAATTTTATAGCACAACAAAACCTTAAAAAAAAAAACCATGACAAAAACAACCAAAATAATCTTAATCGGTTTAGGAGTTGCAGCGATAGCGGCGACCGCTTACTATTTTTTAGTATATAAAAAAAAAACAGTAGCAGCGACAACACCGGCAGCGGCAATCAAAGCCCCGACAGCAGTTTCAATAATACCGGCACCGGTACAGGGTTAAGCGGAAGTATGCCAATCGGAAACTCATTAAATAACCCCGGCAATATTAGAAAGTCGGCGACAGTTTATAAAGGCGAAGTTACAAGCAGTAACCCCGCCTTTAAACAATTTAGCGATATGAAGTACGGTTTTAGGGCAATGGCTAGTTTATTGTACCACTATATTAACTCTAGTGGTTACAACACACTTAACAGTATTTTAAGCCACTACGCGCCCGCAGGCGACGGAGGAAACAACCCAGCAGCATACGCAAAATTTGTAGGGCAAAACGCAAACATAGATCCCAACCAAATTTTAAGTACAGCCGATTTTTACCCGGGGCCATTAGGTGCCAATATTCAAAACATTATACGTTGGATGGCACGCGATGAAGAAGGCGTTATGCCGGACGAACAAGCACTTTCAGACGGTTATAATTTATTTTTAAAAGACCAAGGACTAGCATAAATGAATACAATAAGCGACAGCACAAGTCTAAGCGACGTATTAAGCGGCAAAGCCCCGATTAAAGTTGCCGTTTCAATAGATCCGGCAAGCGCGGGGTTTTTGGCATTGGCTTTATTTGCGGGCATAGCCTTGGCATTAATACTTTATAAAAAAATTTAAGCAATGGCAACAAATAGCACAAGTGACGCAGCCGCAATAAAAAGTTTACAAGACAAATTAAAAGCGGATCAGTTAGTTGTTACCGGCGACGGAACAGCAAACAACCCGGGATTACAGGCAGCTTATAATAATTTGCTTACACAATACAACACCGTAAACGCAAACTATTTGCACGCGCAGCAAGTTTATAATGATGTAATAAACTTTAACGGACAATGGGCTAATTATAGAGATGCCATGAATAAGTTTAATACTTACCAGGCAAACCCCACCGCACAAAACCAACTTTCAGCCACAGCCGTAGCAGTTTCAAACGACTATATTAAAGCCGCTCAAAACTCATTTGCAGACCTTAACGGCATTGAAAAAACTTTGTATTTAATACAAAGCGCAGACGGTAAAAGCGGCAGTTTAGTAGCAGCCAAGACAGCATTGGACAGCGCAAACTCACAAATACAATCAGACATTACTAACATAACCTCTTTTGTACCAACCACACCCGAGGGCGCACAAGCACACCAAGCCGCTTTAAACAGCGCGGCAACTATTACAAGTAATTTAGCACAAAGCAAAGCAGCAACCGCGGCGGCAACTATTGCAGGCGTAAACTTTGCTAGTATTAATACTAAATACCTAATTATTGGCGGCGTTATTTTGGCCGTAATAATAGGCGGCATCTTTGTTTATCTAAAAATGAAAAAACGCGTATAACATGAAAAAAACAATTTTATTAGCAAGTGCCTGTTTACTAAGTATCAGCACATTTGCAAGCACAGCAAAAGACAGTCTTAAAGCAGAAATTAAACCATACTTTGATATGACACTAACAGCCATTGAAGAAGCCACAGGCAAAACATCTATTTATGGCATACCGTACAGTTTTATTGAAAGCATTTTGCTTTTAGTAGTTGTAGGCATTAT
>CAIXZI010000512.1 GCA_903923915.1 uncultured Bacteroidota bacterium | reverse complement strand
ATACCTTTGTTGAAATTTAATTTTTGCGATAAAACAAGCGATTGATTAGTGTAATTTAACGCATTCTTATACTCGTTGCACATAGCATATTGCTTACCAATATTATAGATATGAAATACCTTATTCGTATCTTCTTTATCCGCTTTCAACCTGGTTAGTAGGGTATCTATTTTACCATTTTGCGCAGCCCCTCTTCCATTTCCCCAATAGGGAGAAACTAATACAGCAACTACTATGATATATAATTTTAACCTCCTCATTTAATCAACCTTCATCAATTTGTTTAAACTGTTGGCTATAAATTTCTCTGATGTTATTAAAGCGCTTTGTATACGTTTAGCGTAATGTATGCTATCCATTACTTCCTTGTTTTTTTCATGTAACTCTTCATAAGCTTTATCTACCAATACTTTTTGTTTTTCTATAATTACCTTTTGATGATTAGTAATTCTAAAACGATTATACATGAATACAGCAAATACGCCTACCAGCACTAATAAACCTGCAACGAAATAGATAATTAATCTTTGCTTTTGTTTTTCTTCTGTATTTATCGCATCACGTTTATCTTGCTCTGCTTTGGCAGCTATTTCTTTTTTATCAAACTCATATTGCATGCTGGCCTGAAGGCTTTTCTTTTGGATTTCTTCATTATCTATGCTGTCTTTGTATGTTATAAATAATTTATGGTGTTCAAAAGCGGCTTTATAATTACCTTCAAGGCTGTCTAAGACGGTTAAACCTGCATAAGTTTCTTTAATATAATCAATGCTTCCTATTTCTTTACTAAGTGATAATGCCTTATTAAGGTAGTCTTCTGCTTCTTTTACTTTTTTTAATTTTATATAGATATAACCTATATTTAAAACAGATCCAGTTATACCATTTTTATCGTCCATTTCTTGGCTTAGCTTAAGCGAAAGAAAATGTGTTTTCAATGCTTTATCATAATCCCCTTTATCGCAATAAATATTCCCAATATTTAAATAAGAAGCGGCAATACCTAATTTATCTTCCAACTCTTCTTTAATTTGTAATGAGGCAAAGTGGCTCTTTAAAGATTCCTCATAATTTTTTAAATTTCTGTAAATCTCGCCTATATTGTTATAAGACATGGCTATGCCATATGTATCTTTCATCTCAACCCTTGCTTTTAAAGCCTCTTTATTCATTTTTAGCGCCTCTTTGTAATTGCCTTGGTTTGTATAAATCAAAGCAATATTATTGTAAGTAGAAGCTATAGCATATTTGTCTTTCATTTCTTCCACAATTTTTAGAGAAGAAAAAAACATTCTCAATGCTTCGGGGTAATTACCTTGGTAATTATAAATAAGACCAATATTTATGCCTGAGTACGCAATGCCTTTTTTAAACTGAATATTTTCAGCTAGGGTAATTGCCTTTTTTCCATAAAATAATCCCTCGTTAAACTTACCTATTAAGCGATATTGATTACATAACTTATATTGATGTATAACTCTGCTTGTATCTTCCTTATCATTTTTGAGTAAACGTAAAAGTGAATCTATTTTGTTGTGTTGTGCAAAACAGGACATTACTCCACTTAAAGTAGCTATTATAAGGAATAAACAGCTTTTTTTCATGCTTTAAATGTAACGAATTAACATTTAACGACAAACCTTAAACCTTGTACTAAATTTTAAGTTAGTTAATTGCTAAATCAACTAATTACTTCGCTCTTCCCAAATAGAAGCTAAATGCACAATGGTTTGTACAGCCTTTTGCATATCTTGTATAGATACCCACTCTTGTTTGCTATGAAATGCGTGCTCTCCGGCAAATATATTAGGGCAAGGCAAACCCATAAACGATAAACGAGAACCATCTGTACCCCCGCGTATGCTTGATAATACTGGTGTTACACCGCTACGTTTAACGGCTTCAACGGCATATTCAATTATTTGTGGATGTTCATCTAGTACTTCTCTAAAATTACGGTACTGCTCTTGCACTTCAAAAGTGAATGAACATTTATTGTATTTAGCAATTACTTTTTCTGCAATTTGTTTTAACTCGGCTTCTAAAGCATGTAACGTTGGTGTATCAAAAGCACGAATAATAAATTTAATAACCACTTGCTCTAAGCCACCATTAATGGCTGTAGGATGCATAAAAGGTTGTTTACCTTCAGTTGTTTCAGGTGTTTTATCTTTTGGAATAAGAGAAATTATTTCTGCTGCAATCTTTATTGCATGTTGCATTTTATCTTTAGCAAAACCCGGATGCGTTGGAAAGCCTTTAATAGTAAGCGTTACACCATCTGCTGAAAATGTTTCATTTTCAATATGACCTAATGTTTCACCATCCATGGTGTAAGCAAAATCTGCACCTAGTTTTTTAATATTAACCTTATCAACGCCACGCCCAATTTCTTCATCGGGTGTAAATAATACTTTTATATCACCATGTTTTATTTCAGGATGATTGATTAAATAATTAACGGCATCCATTATTTCTGCTACACCTGCCTTATTATCAGCGCCCAGCAAGGTTGTACCATCTGTTGTTATTATATCATTACCTATTTGATTTTTTAAATCAACATGTTCGTTAAATTTTATAATTTGAGTTTTATCGTTAAGTAAAACAATATCTCCGCCTTGATAGTTTGAATTTACAATTGGATTTACATTTTCTCCACTACAATCTGGCGATGTATCCATATGCGAACAAAAACAAATAACAGGTACTTTTTTTGTAGTGTTAGCGGGCAGTGTGGCATATACATAACAATGCTCATCCATGTGTGCATCTGTTAAACCCATTTGTATTAACTCTTCAGCCAATAGCTTACCTAAGTTTTTTTGCTTTTCGGTAGATGGATAGGTTAATGATTCAGGATTACTTTGCGTATCAATTTTTACGTAACGCAAAAAGCGTTCGGCTACAGTGTATTTGTAGGAAGATAAGTTTATCATATTAAATATTTAGTTAGTTAAAGCAGCTTGAATTAAACCTCTACCAAAGTCCCAATTTTAGAGCCTTGTAACAGTTTTTTAAGATTGCCTGCTTTGTTCATATCAAATACAATAACAGGTAAATTATTTTCTTTGCAAAGTGTAAAGGCTGTCATATCCATTACTTCTAGGCCTTTTTCATATACTTCGGTAAATGTAATTGTTTCGTATTTAGTGGCCGTTTTATCTTTCTCAGGGTCGGCAGTATAAATACCATCTACGCGCGTACCTTTTAAAATAACATCGGCTTCAATTTCTATAGCACGAAGCGTTGCAGCCGTATCAGTTGTAAAATAAGGGTTACCTGTGCCAGCGCCAAAAATAACTACTCGGTTTTTTTCTAAGTGACGAACTGCTTTTCTACGAATAAAAGGCTCACAAATCTGTTCCATTTTAATAGCAGATTGTAAACGGGTTTGCACGCCCATAATTTCTAAAGCGCTTTGTAAAGCCATAGAATTGATTACAGTGGCCAACATACCCATATAATCTCCCTGCACCCTGTCCATACCACCTTTTTCTGCCTGAATACCTCTAAAAATGTTTCCTCCGCCAATAACTATTGCAATTTGACAACCAGCATCGGCAGCTTCTTTAATTTCGCTGGCGTATTGAGCCAAGCGCTCGTTATCAATGCCAAAGTTTTTGTTGCCCATTAAGGCTTCTCCTGATAATTTTAATAATATTCTTTTATATTTCATAGAGTGGTTTATTTTCATTCACAATTAGGCAAAAAAAATCCCGACTTAATGTCGGGATTAAAATTAAAATGTAATTAACTCAACTGGTAGCGTTTAAATGCTGTAACCGTTAAATCTTTATCAATACTTTGAAGGTATTTTCTAATATCCATTTTATTATCTTTAATAAACTCTTGGTTTAATAAAGTAGATTCTTTGTAGAATTTATTTAATTTACCTTGAGCAATTTTTTCAACCATTTCTTCAGGCTTACCTTCTGCACGAATTACCTCGCGTGCAATTTCAAGTTCGCGCTCTAACGTTTTAGTATCAACATCGTCTTTATCAACAGCCACAGGACCCATTGCCGCAATTTGCATAGCAATATTTTTACCAACTTCTTCGCTTACCACTTTAGTAAAACCAACTATACAAGCTAATTTATTACCCGGGTGGTTATAAGCAAAAACGTTTGTAGCATCAACTGCTTCGTAATATGATAATTGTATTTTTTCACCAATTTTACCAATTTGCTCAATAAATTTATCGCCCACAGTAACATCGTTATTGTAAGGTAAAGCATTGAACGCTTCAATAGAAGCCGGTTTTTTATCAATTGAAATTTGAGAAATTGTATTTGCAAATGTCCCAAAATCAGCATTGATAGCCACGAAATCAGTTTCGCAGTTAACAACAACTACACTACCGTGTTTACCGTCTGCAGAAACTCTGGCAATAACCATACCTTCTTTAGCATCACGATCTTGGCGGTTAGCCGCTACTTTTTGTCCTTTTTTACGAAGATTATCAACAGCTTGTTCAAAATCACCATTCGCTTCTTCAAGCGCTTTTTTACAATCCATCATCCCTGCACCAGTCTGCTGGCGCAGCTTATTTACTTCACTTGCAGTAATTGCCATTTTTGTTTCCAATTTTATAAATTATTTTCTTGCTGGAGTAGTAGTTCTTTTACGAGCACCTTTTTTAGCAGGTGATTTTTCTTCATTATCTTTTGCTGAAGAGAATTTAGTTGCACCTTCTTTTTCGCTAAATTCATCTTTTTCTTCTGCTTCTTGAGCGTCTTTATCGTTTTTACGTTCTGAAAGACCTTCTGCTACTGATTTGCAGATGATATCCATAATGTAAGCAATTGAAGTAGAAGCATCATCATTTGCAGGGATGGCAAAATCAATACAATTAGGGTTTGAGTTTGTATCTACAATTCCAAAAGATGGGATGTTTAATTTTTTTGCTTCAGCAACTGCAATGTTTTCTTTGCTAACATCAACAATAAAAATAGCTGATGGAAGACGAGTTAAATCTGCAATTGAACCAAATAAGTTTTCCAATTTTGCACGCTCACGAGAAATATTTAAACGCTCTTTTTTAGAGATATTTTCAAAAGTACCATCTTTGGTCATTTTGTCAATTTGCGCCATACGACGTACTGTTTTTCGGATAGTTGCAAAGTTAGTAAGCATACCGCCCGGCCAACGTTCTGTAACGTATGGCATACCTATAGCTTTTACTTTTTCTGCTACAATTTCTTTAGCTTGTTTTTTAGT
>CAIXZI010000511.1 GCA_903923915.1 uncultured Bacteroidota bacterium | reverse complement strand
TGTTTCTCAATCGCAAATAAAATTATTTGGTATAAAAACCGGAGATACGGTTACAGGTAGCGTTCGTCCGCCAAAAGAAGGCGAAAAATATTTTCCATTAGTTAAAGTAGATCAGATAAATGGTAGAGACCCGGCTTGGGTGCGTGATAGAGTGCCTTTTGATTATTTAACGCCATTATTTCCTTACGAAAAATTTAAGTTAACCGGTCACCCGCAAGAAACACTTTCATCTCGTGTGATGGATTTGTTTTGTCCTATTGGTAAAGGTCAGCGTGGTTTAATTGTAGCACAACCAAAAACAGGTAAAACTGTTTTATTAAAAGAAGTAGCCAATGCCATTGCTCATAATCACCCGGAAGCTTATTTAATTATTTTATTAATTGATGAACGCCCGGAAGAGGTTACCGATATGGCTCGTAGCGTAAAAGCAGAAGTGGTATCATCTACCTTTGATGAACCTGCTGAAAAGCACGTGCGTATTGCCAATACAGTTTTAGAAAAAGCTAAACGTATGGTAGAATGCGGGCATGATGTGGTTATTCTTTTAGATAGTATTACGCGTTTAGCACGTGCATATAACACCGTAGCGCCTGCATCCGGTAAAGTATTAACCGGTGGTGTAGATGCAAGTGCATTACACAAACCGAAACGTTTTTTTGGTGCTGCTCGTAAAATAGAAAATGGTGGTTCATTAACTATTTTAGCTACCGCATTAATTGATACTGGCTCTAAAATGGACGAAGTTATTTTTGAAGAGTTTAAAGGAACCGGTAATATGGAAATGCAATTAGATAGAAAAATTGCAAATAAACGTATTTACCCTGCTATTGACTTAACGGCCTCTTCTACACGTAGAGATGATTTATTAATTGATGCAAATAGCTTGCAACGTATATGGGTTCTTCGTAAACACCTTAGTGATATGACTCCTGTAGAAGCTATGGAGTTTTTACGTAGTCATATAAAAGGCACAAAATCTAATGAAGAGTTTTTAGTTAGTATGAACGGATAATTTTAACGGAATGCTAAAACAAAAATCTTCTTTATTTGCTGTTGTATATAGTGTATTGGTAATTTCCTTTAAGCTGTATATTTTTAATAGCGGCATACAAATGTCTAAGCTGGGTATGTACTCGCATATCTTATCTTTATTATTTATGACGCCTTTTATTTTTATTGTTATTTTTTTAGAGCGAAAAGAAAGAGGCGGACAAATTGAAGGTAAAGCAGGCTTACGACAAGGGTTGATTTTTGTATCAATTTCAGCAATTATTTTATCGGTGTTTAATTACATTTTCTTTCAACAAGAATTAGGGGTTTATATTGCTAATTATATACAAGCTCAAGGCCCTAAAAATATTTTAGAAGAAGCTGTTAAAAAAGGTAAAACCGTTACTCCGGCAGAAGTAGATAAAATGATTAAAGATGGTATTGCAGATTTATCAGCCTTTAAAGACACTACATCTAAACTGTTTAGCATATTTGTTTATGGATTATTTTCCTCATTTATAGCATCCACATTTTTAAAACGAAGTGCAAATGGCTAAGCAAACTGTTTTAGTTACAGGTGGCGCGGGTTATATAGGTTCTCATACCATTGTTGAATTGTTGGCTAACAATAATTATGATGTTATTTCAGCCGATTGTTTTTTTAATTCCTCCCCAAAGGCATACACACAAATAGAACAAATTACTGGTAAAAAAATTAAATCGTACAATATCGATTTGTGTGATGAAAAAGCATTTGATAAAATATTTGCAGAAAACAAAATTGATGGTGTAATACATTTTGCAGCCTTTAAAGCCGTTGGCGAATCGGTAGAGCATCCGCTTAAATATTATCATAATAATATTGCCTCTTTAGTAAACTTACTTTCGCTTTGCGAAAAACATAAAGTACAAAATGTAATTTTCTCATCTTCTTGTTCTGTATATGGTAATGTCCAGAAATTGCCTGTAGATGAAAATACACCTATGCCCAAAGCAGAATCTCCTTATGCATACACCAAGCAAATTGGCGAAAGCATGCTGGAAGATTTTTGCAAACAACACACAACATTCAATGCAATTGCTTTACGTTATTTTAATCCCGTAGGCTCACATATATCGGCTAAAATAGGCGAGTGGCCTTTGGGTAAACCAAATAATTTAGTGCCGCTAATTACGGGTACAGCTATTGGTAAATATCCTCAGTTAACCGTATTAGGTGGCGATTATCCAACCCGTGATGGTACTTGTATTAGAGATTATATTCACGTTACAGATATTGCAACGGCACACGTATTAGCGCTTAATTATTTACTTGAACATAAAAACAAAAGCAATTACGATGTTTATAATTTGGGTAGCGGAAACGGTGTATCTGTATTAGAAGCTATTGCCGCATTTGAAAAAGTATCGGGTAAAAAACTAAATTATAAAATTGGTGATCGTCGCCCAGGAGATGTTATTGCCGTGTATTCTGATAGCAGCAAAGTGCAAAACACTCTTGGCTGGAAATGCGAGCACGATATTGATAGCATGATGAAAACCGCCTGGGAGTGGGAAGTATATCGCACTCAAAACAATTTTTAAATTTTTCTTGGCTTTTATTTGGGCGTTCCGGCAGGTTACTACCGTCGGGCTTTACACGGCAATCTTTTATTGATTTAGCTTATCGTTTTTATTTGTTTTTTGGTTTCGCTGAATGCTGCCCATTTCAATAAAAGGATTTCTGCTGCAATCCATAACGCAAATACATTCAAACTGTCAGTTTATTTGCCAAAATAACCTAATAACTCTGTTCATATCATTTTGGCTTTGTTTTTGGCTATCAAATTTCAACTATTACATTTGTCTTAACCAATTTAAAAAAATCAATTATGTTTGATAATAATGAATTTAGAAAATACGCTACCAAACACCAAGGTATTAGTAGCTTAACGTATGATAGATACCAATCAAGGTTTCAATCATCAATGACTCCATATATTATAGAAGAACGTTCGCTAAACGTAGCGCAAATGGACGTATTTTCTCGTTTAATGATGGATAGAATTATCTTTTTGGGAACAGGTATTAACGACCAAGTAGCTAACATTGTGCAAGCGCAATTACTTTTCTTAGAATCTGTTGATGCTAAAAAAGATATTCAAATTTATTTAAACTCACCAGGCGGAAGCGTTTATGCAGGTTTAGGTATTTATGATACCATGCAAATTATTGCGCCAGATGTAGCAACTATTTGTACAGGTATGGCTGCTTCAATGGGTGCTGTATTAATGTGTGCCGGCCAAAAAGGTAAACGTACAGCATTGAAACATGCTCGCGTAATGATTCACCAACCATTGGGTGGTGCAGAAGGACAAGCATCTGATATTGAAATTACGGCTAAAGAAATAGGCAAGCTTAAAAAAGAATTGTATGAAATTATTGCATTGCATAGCGGACAAACCTATGATAAAGTTTGGGCTGATAGCGATCGCGATTATTGGATGATTGCCGAAGAAGCTAAAGCTTATGGTATGGTTGATGAGGTTCTTGTAAAAAAGTAATCTAATCAAATATGTAAACTAAAAGGCTGCCCTAAAAAGCAGCCTTTTTTATACACCATAATTCCTATCTAATTTTGGCGTTCCGCTTTATTAAAAGCAACGGGCTTTTCGTGCGGCACGGCACTTGCTAGAATCTCTAACGCAAATACAGACTCTTACAAATTATTAAAAGTCTGAGTTATTTTTTTAGCCGTGGCATCAAACTCTTCTTTTGTAAATTTTATTTTTGAGTTGGAAAAATTAACCTCTCGCTCACTTTGTGCCGGTATTAAATGAATATGTGCATGTGGCACTTCAAATCCTAAAACTACGGATGTTACCCGCTTACAAGGCACTGCGTTTTTTATAGCAACAGCCACTTGTTTGGTAAATTGCATTAAAGCTAAATAAGTATCATTATCCAAATCAAATAAATAATCTACTTCTTTTTTAGGAACAATAAGTGTATGCCCTTCTGATAAAGGATTTATATCTAAAAAAGCAAAGCAGGTTGAATTTTCAGCAACTTTATAACAAGGTATTTCTCCGGCAATTATTTTAGAAAAAATGCTGGGCATTAAACATTAATTTCAATCACCTCAAACGGAATAACGCCTGCAGGTACTGTAATTTCTATTTTATCGCCAACTTTTTTGCCCATTAAACCCTTACCAATTGGTGAATCGACAGATATTTTGCCTTCTTTTAAGTTAGCTTCGCTTTGGGTAACTAAAGTATATTCAACTACTTGTTTAGTTTTGATGTTTTTAATTTTTACTTTAGTTAAAATAGAAACTTTAGAATTATCTAATGAACTGGCGTCTCTTAAACGCGCATTAGATAGTGTATCTTCTAACTTAGCAATACGGGCTTCTAACATACCCTGTGCTTCGCGGGCAGCATCATATTCGGCATTCTCACTTAAATCTCCTTTATCGCGCGCTTCTGCAATTTGTTTGGTAATGCTATGGCGTTCTTGTGTCTTCAAAAAATGAAGTTCGTCTTTCAGTTTTTTTAATCCTTCTTCTGTAAAGTAGGATATGCTTTGTGGTTGCGACATGTTGTATCTTTTTAAATATAGAAACCCGCCATTTTGGGGCGGGCTCTGTAGCACAAATTTACTAAAAATTGTTTGGTTTACAAATTTACTCTAAATCCAAAGGTATTTACACCCGAAAATGAACTTGTAAAACGATATGAATAATCAACTGCAAATGTTGATTTTTTATCTTTACCAAACGGCAACTGTAAAGTTAAACCACCGCTTGGGCCTGTAAACACCGTTTGAGAAAGCGTGGTGCCTATATTTTTTTCGTAGCTGTATGCACCTCTAACCATTATGTATTTTTTAAACGCAAACTCTAAACCAAGGTTGTATTGATCGTTTGTAAAAGAGTTAGAGGTAAAACTTCCGGCAACAGTTAATCTTAGATCTTTTTTTAACCCTGCAGAATCTTTTGTTAAATAAAAATCATACGCTAAACCAATATTTAATAAAGAAGGTAATTCAAATGCAGCCGATTTATTTTCGAAAGAAGCTGTATATCCATTTATCGAATTATTATACTGACTTCCGTTTAATATATTAGCCGAAAAAGCCAAACCATCTCCATTATAAGTCATTTTAGGACCAACATTGCGTAACGCAATACCAAAATGTACTTGATCGTACTTACCGGTATGGTATTGAACACCTGCATCAACCGCTAAACCTGTAGCATGAATGTTATTTATTTGTTCTTGAATTAAGCGAATTGTAGCTCCACCATAAATATTATCAGAAAAGCCTTTTGCATAAGATAAGCCAATGTTAATAAACGAAGGATTGAATGTAGCCAAACCACCTTCCGGGTTTTCTGTGGTAGTAATAGGAATACTTCCTGCGCTTAAAGACATTACATTTAAACCCAATGCGCCTGTTTCTCCAACGTGTTGCGTAAAGCCAAAGTTATTAACGCTTATTCCAGAGCCGCCTAACCAGTTAGTATGGCTAAAAACAACCTCTGTTTTGCGTGTAAAAGCCATGCCTGCAATGTTTGAAAACATAGACTCTAAACCTCTTACGCAAGATGTATTTGAGTTTCCCCAACCACTTGAACTAGCATACGGGTTTATTAATAGCTCTTGCGCACCCGCAGAGCCACCTCTATCAGGGTTACCTGCGTAAGATGTTACCGGAACAGTTGCTACAACTGCTAATAAGGTGCCTGATATTATCTGTTTTAATTTCATATTCATTTTCTTAATTAATTAAACCTTAATAAGATTGTAAATCATAAGGACGCATAACGCCATACCATTTAATAATTCTCTCGCCTATACCCGGTGCATCTATATGTAATATATACAAGCCACTGGCAATTTGTATGTTAGCCGAGTTATGTAAATCCCAAGGCATATAAGAATCGCTATTATCTTTATTAAGTGTTCTTATTAAAGTACCGGATAAGGTGTAAATTTTAATGGTACACTTAACAGGCAAGTTAATAATTCTAACTTCTAAATCAATACGTTTTTGCTCGTAAGAACTATGCGCATAATATGGGTTAGGCACAATATTAATTAGCGCTAAAGCTGCTTGAGCAGTACCGATTTGGTAGTTACTGGCCGCTAAATCGTTTGTGTTAAAGGTGTACATAGGGAAGTTGCCATTTTGTGGGCTACTAGCAATATCTACAGGGGCATTAGCTGTTAAGTTACTATTTAATGGAGTAAACGAATACGTTTTAACACCGCTAAAAGGAAATAAACCTGTGGCCGGAACAGTATAACTTGTATTAGCCGGAGAAGTAACTGTAGAAAAAGCATACCTAAATGGTTTTGGCACCCTTATTTTTACTTTAACATCTCCAGGTATGTTATGCGGGTTTTTAATATTTGCCGATGATAATGGCATAGTTACCCACATAATATCTTTAAATAACTCGGCAACCATAGACCATTTATTTTGTTTAGTAGCCGTAGTATTTGAATTATTATACCTATTCCAAGAAGGTAAACCTGTTAGCATTTGATAAGCTGTTTTACCCGCATCATAACGACCAACATCTGCCGGAAGTGTGTTTGGCGTAGGACTAGCCGTAAATGTAAACACCCCATCTGAATTATGACCTAAAATATAAACATAATGTTTACCTCCATAAACCGGGTTTTTGTTGGCATCTAAAATACTACTGGTAGGATTCCAAAGCATATCATTTCCATTATTAGAAGCATCTGCTGAGTTTTCAGAGAAAATCATATTTAAACGTTCGCCTGTTTCAATGTTAATGGCATAACCCGGAAACCAACTCATACTACTATCATAATCATTATTATCAACCGAAGGGTAATTAGCTACACCGTTTTTATCTACAGAAGGAGCTCTACGTAATTGCCATTTATAAGGTAAATTACTAGCTGGATCTATAGAGGTATTCATATCAATAACCGGGCAACGAGTCCATTTGCTTTGATCGCTGGTAAATACAACGTCCACACTGCTTAACAAGCGCGTATCTGCTATTGGGTTTATATTTCCAAGCACCGCCTTTGCAATTGCGTCTGTTGATGAAAATCCAGGAAATTGCGGACTTACACTATTAATCATTCTAAAAGGAGTCCAAGTTCCACCTACTACACCTTCCCATACTTGTGAAGGATCTGCAAATATATTAGGGTGTTTTGTGCCAGACGGATTAGATCCAAATAAATCTTGAGGTGTAGAACTGCCTGTTGCACTATTATTACCTGCTAAAATCCAATCTTGAGTAGAACTAAAATCAACATCTTGCACACCGGTTAACCAAGCTCCGCCGCTAATAGAAGATTCTAAAAGATCTCCTGCAACAGTAGATCCAAAGTGCTTAGGTGCATTAACCACAGTTCCGGTAGTAGTGCTTAATAATTTGGCTGTCATCTGAGGGTCGGCTACTTGTTTAATAGTAACTGAAAAGCCTAAAGATTCGTTATTTAAACCTGTAATAATTTTTTCTTGTGCTACACTTAAACCTTCATCAGATAACCAAGTTTTGGTTACTTTGTTTCCACTGGCATCGGTGTAAGTACCATTCATAACCCATTTTATTTCGGGCGCATTTTTAAGTCTTCCTGTATCTAACGTAGTAGGGCTGGCCACAGGAGGGTTACCATTATATGACCAAGTTGTGCCGCTACCCGAAGATTGTGCCGTAGCTGTAATCATTTTAACTGTAAAATCTCCTTTAACAACACGTAACGGATCAGTAACTTTTACATTTATTGGCGATCTGCCAGCTATGTAAGTTAGTTTTTGAGATCTTTGTACGGGGCTATTTAATATATCATTTATACTTTGGTCAGTTAAATCTAAAGCATAACCTCCGTTACCTTGCCCTTCAATACGTGTTACTTGTGGGCCATTACCATAACTTGAATTCATAACAGTTCCGTAAGCTTCAGTAGCCGGGTTATGAGGGATAGCACCTTTTATGTGTACATTGTTTCTGCCTTGTAAATAAGGTTTCTTTTGCCCGTTTAAATCGCCTGTAGCAGGGTTTTCAAAAGATACTGTAGTTACAGTGCCCGTTACAGTTGTAGAAACAGTAGGAGCAACATCGGGTAAATAAGTTAAATAATTATTATGAGCATAAGAAACTGCCATATAATAATAGTTTTTAAAGTTAATTAAACGTTTGTCTGCACTTGCAAACATATCTTCAGTAACACTAAATGAGTTTTGAATTCCGTTATCCAACCCTGGCCCTAAAGGAGCTTGTGTAACCATTAGTTGCGGAATATTTCCTAAAGTAGCATCTAAGTTATAATTAATTATTTGACCAACACCATTTTTTATATCACATTGAAATACCAGGCGTGCTAAATTAGCATTGTTTAAATCTGTAACTGAAACGGTACCATCTAATAATTGATATACTTTATATCCTTCAAAACGATATACATTATCGCCTGTTGCTCCTTGTGGCAGTTTAATAGCTGGATCAAAATCAGCGTAACGTTTAGCTTCGTAGTTATTATTTGTATAAGGGTTGTTAGTTAAAGTAATTAACAGTTGTTGATTAAGCTCTTGTATAGTCATATCAGGCGCATCAGGCCCATCTAATACTTTAAAGCAATTATCAAATAAAGCTTGGGCTTTATCATCTGCCGCTAACATAATTGGAATAGGCTCTAAATTATTGTTAGAGTTTGAACGTGCAAAAGGTAAACCAATGGTTACATAATTTACAGCACCTGGTAGCAAGGTAAATTTACCTGCAGATTGCATAAAACGTCTATCTGTAGGTAGGTTACCTGCCTGAACTTCGGTCCAGTTAAATGGTGCAACAATAGGACTGCCTTGCGCACTACTTGCTCCGTATCCTATAGGTTTATAACCTAAACCCCAGCCAAGTGGATCACTATCACCTGGGAATAAAAATTTACATGGGGTATTACCTGAAGTTATTCCTTGACCTCCATAAGTCATAGCTGCTCCACTTTTCCATTTGCCCGACATAAAATTATAATATTGTTGCGGAGAATTAGTGTTTGGATTTCCATTCAAAGGATCACCAGAGTTATTATAATAGGTAAATCTAGACATAATACATTGTTCAGGCACTTGGTAATCATATTTCCAAACACCATAAGCTGAATTAGGCGTACCTGTAGGATCTAAATTCCAAGTACAATCAACACATCCATCACGATCGTTATCAATACTATCTCCTACGTTAGCGTAAGGGCCTTGAAAAAAGTCACAACCAATAGCCGGTAATTTATCATGATAACCTGTTTGTCCGTTAGCATCATCATCATAATTATCCCCATTATATTGATACCCTAAACCACGACCAACATCACAACCCACATAATCATCTTGGTAGTTACCTAAATCACAATCATCCCAAACGGTAAAATAAGTAGAATCAACTTTATTGCTACTCCAGTTAATAATTTCATAGTTATAAAAACTCATATCATTTAATTGATCGCTGGTAGAAAACTCAAATGCCTGTCCACGTATTTCAATACCAATTGCTTTACCACCTGTTTCACCATGAATAGTATTTCCGTTATCATTAAATACAAAGAAAAGTGTTTGATCTCCAAATAAGTATCTAACGCATTGACCTCTAGAAACTGTATGTGTTGGAACGATATAAGCTGGGTAATCTCCGGTGGAATAATCATATCTTCCATCATTATTTACATCGTTATATGGCGCTAAGTAGTTCATAGGTGATACCACATAGGCTAAGCCATTACCATTAGTACCTGTTGGAATATCAACTGTATAACCAGGATAAACAGGGTTACCTGGGTAATCTTTAATCCAAGTTGGAGTAGCAGGATCTGCAGAACCATATTGAAGCCAGTATGCATAGAAATTAGATACGTCTGTTTTATTAAACGTCCACACTTTATCATAAGCTTGGCAAGTAGCCACATCAATACCTAAAGTAGTAGGATTTAATGGTCCTGGCCAAAAATCTATCCCGTTTTGACGGTAGGTCATAGCAGATGTATGTAAGGTGTTACCATTTGTCCAACCACCAAGCCACAAAGAGCCCGCAAATTGCGCATATGAGTTGCTTCCTTTTGGAATTTCATATTTGGCAATAGAGGCCGCAAAATCCCACCACATATCACCATCTGTTAAAATTCGCGTACGCACGTTATTCAGCTGCATTTCTTGTTGCGTAGTACCTGCAACACAGCCACTCATAACGGTGTTGTTGTTGCTATTACGATGCCCGCCTGCATTACTTCCACCACCTCCGGTGCCTTGTATGTTTTCTCTGGCAGACAGGCTAATAGTAAGCCCCAGTGAAAACAAAAATAAAGCTGTTTTCATTTTATTGCTGATTGAATTAAACGTTGACTTTTTCATAGCTAATATTTTTATAAATTAAAAATCAAATTGTACACCTATGCGTATTTGACGAGGTACGCCGTAGTTATTACCACCCGTAACGCTACTACCTCCACCACCTATTTTGGCATTGTATAAAGTTGTAAATCCTTGACCAATACCAGCACCTTGTGCATATTTTTGGTTTATTTCGTTTACACCAAAAGCAGATGCTAAGTAGCCATCATCTTTAGCGTTACCGGTGTATGTATGCACACCTATTACGTTTTTAGTATTAAATAAATTAAATACTTGTAGGTAAATATTTAAGTTAGTACGTTTTGCTTTATCACCCTTTGATTTGCCTACTGTTAAAGGTATGTTTTTATCAATACGCATATCCATTCTAAACTGCCAAGGGTAACGAGATCCATTTAAAGTTCCGGTAAGAGACTGTGTAATATTGTTTCCTATTTCAGCGTCTGCTGATGCCGGGTTTCTTTGAGAATATGGTGTACCAGAACCTAAACGAGCTACAAAGTTAATACCCACATTTTTAAGCCATTGGATAGATTTTTCTTTATCGCCTCCTTTTTTCATCGCAGTTTGTGGTCCGCGATAATCTTTACCTGTTCCAAAACGATAATCAAAAGTTGCGGTAAGCGTATGACGTTGATCATAATCTAAAGGTGTAATAATACGCAAGTTAGGCTGACTACTGTTTACCAAGTTGTAACCGCCATTGGCGCTAGAACCAGATCCTTCTGCAAATTGTAAAGTATAGTTAGCGCTTAATTGAAAGCCACCGCTACGACGTAATTGAAACTCTGCAGAGAAACCTTTAACCGTACCAAAATCTATATTTCCGTAAGTTATATAGGATAAAGGATAAGCTTGGTTAACGCGTGTAATTTGTACTTGGTTACGCATTTCACGATAGAAAGCAGATAATTTTAATGCTGCATTTTTCTTTTCATTTAAAATCTGGCTAAATCCTAACTCATAATCAACTGTACGTTCTGGTTTTAAGTTACCGTTACCTACTATAGCTCCTTGATTTGATGATAAGAAATAATAATCTTGAGGATTTGTTCTGTTGTATGAAGAGTATGGTACTCCATTTACACCATCACTTTGAGCACTTGGAGGGCGCTGCGTTAAAATATCGTAATGGGCAAAGAAGTTTGCAACATCTGATATAGGGAATGAAAATGCCACACGAGGCATTACGTTAATTTGAGGTTTATAAGCTGTAAAAGCTGTATTAGAATAAGCTGTTTTATCTGTTGGGTTTTTTAACCATGGAGTAGCTTGTGCGCCACTTGCACCTGCTTCAGCAATAACTTTTGGATCAGAAACTACATTGCCAGAGGCATCATACCAAGTGCTACCAGATCTAAATCCGGTAATTTGTTTAACCGCTTGGTTATTATCTGAAACATAAATTACAGCATCTTTTGGTATGTTTGATGGAACTGAACCCGAAAACTGACCAGATAAAGAATTAATATCAGATGTGCTATAAGCATCTTTTAATAAAAATGGATCTTTTAAAACCATTTGGTTGGCATCATATCTATCAACGCGTAAACCAATGTTAAACTTAATATCTTTATAATCAAATTTATCTTGTATATAACCAGCCATATAAACCGGTATAAATGCGCCAGTTGGACGATCATAAATTTTATCTCCAAATTTATCGGTATGAAATTTATTTAAAAAATCATTAAAAGATACTTTTCCGCTTCCGGCTAAACGATTACCGTAAAAATCATACCCCCAATTGCTTACTAATTGACTACCACTATTTAATAATTCATCGGGAGAAAACATTTTTAAATTTAACTGAGAAGGGTCAACATTATCTACATTAATATACTGAGTAGATTGTCCATTATGAATACCCATTACCTGATCATAAAAATTTTTCGAGAAGGTAGATTGTGCTCCATGATTATAAGCCACATCATACACATAAACTCCAGAACTACTTGACACAGGAGCACCACCGGTTTGCACAGTATTTATAGCTCCATTACCTGTAGCTGCCTGATACGCAGCTTGAGTAGCATAATAAGTACCTACAGTATCTAAAGCCTGATTATGTGCATTTGCTAACTGACGTGCAACCCCGTATAAACTTCTAGCAGTTACATCATACCCACGTTCGTTACGTTGGTCATATTCTACCCCAATCATTATAGCGTGGTTTTTAATATCTGCCGAAAAGTTAGATGTTATCCTAAAAATGCTGTTATCCCTTACTGAATAAGATCCTGTTGTTCTACCTGTATTGTAATATAAACCTTGTACGTTATTTGGTACATCACCATTACGTAAGCCCTGAGCACTATATACTTGACCTATATTGCTTACACTAATACCTTGTGCTGCTAAATCTGCATACACTTGGCTAGTATAATTAGCGGTAAGTGGGTTTTTTGTTCCTGGCTGAAAAGTAATTAAAGTATCTGCATATCCTGCAAGTGCGTATGTATTTGGGTGTTTTACGCCATGAGAACCTGCATTTTTATCAACTACAGTATCTTTTAACGCATAAACCGGAGTGCGGTATTCGTTAAATTTACCTACATACCCGTAATTAAAAAAGTTGTCTTTAAACTGTTCATCTTGTTGGGTGTATTTATATTTTTGATAACCTGCTTGAAAAGTAAAGTATGCACGCTTAATAACAGATTGTGTTTTTTCTTGCTCTGTACTGGTTTGTGCACCAAATTTTTGGGTTAAACGTAAATAACCACGCATCGTATTTTCAATTACTTGAGGGTTATGCTGGCTGTTTAAAAGCGAGTATTCTTGTACAAACGTGTGGTATTTGTTATAATCTATGTTACCACCTATGGTAATTCTTAAGTTAGGCGTTATTTCAAAATCAATTTTTGGTGCTAAAGATAATTGTTGATTTGCTACATTAGGGCGCACTTTAGAGTTTGTTAAATCACTTGGAGTTAAAAAAGAACTTGCTGTGTAATAAGTTTTATTAGATGCATTGTACTGTATTGGGTTTTGCTCTAATTGAGCCATTTTATCTGATTTTACCTGCGCTATACCATAAGCCCAAGGACGAGGATCTTTTTGATAAACACCTTGCCCAGCCATAAAGAACCCTATTACCGGTTTTTTACCATTTTCTGCTGTAGTATCTTTTCTGCTAACAAGCGGGCCACCTAAACTAAAACCACCAAAATTATATCCATAAGGATCTGTTAATTGAGAAGAGATTAACTCTACACCACCAAACCATTTTGGTTGTGTACCACGCGTAGTAATAGAAACTGCACCACCGGTTACGTCACCATATTGTGCTGGTAAACCACCTAACATTACACTCATTTGCTCTACAGCACCTTGCGGCATGTTAGTAGTACCAATAGCGCGCTCACCATCTACAAATATGTTTGTGTTACCTTTTCTTGAACCACGTACCTGAATGCTGCTGCTTGAACCATTATCCGTTAAAATAACCCCGGCTTGTGTAGATATAACTGAGTTAACATCTTTTGCTGCCATAGCTTGGAAAGTTTCTCTATCAACTGTTCCACCTGATTTTGTATCAGGATCAATTAATGGAACGGCATATTCAGTAACAACTACTTCTTGTAAGTTAACCCCACCTTCATTAGATAAAGCAATATTTACATACGATGTTTTTTCGTTACTAACTACAACATCATTTACCTGCTGCGGCTGATACCCTACATAAACGGCTTTGATATTGTATTTGCCTGCGTTTAGAGGCTTAATCATCACGTTACCATCCATATCAGTAGTACCCACAGCAACCTGCACCTTGCCATTATAAACAACTACGTTGGCAAAAGGTATGGTTTCTTTAGGGTTTTTCTTATCCACCAAAGTAACTTTTACGGCACCTCCGTTGTTCTGTGCACTTAGGCTAAAGCCTAAAAAAACAATTGCTGCAATAAATAAATATATCTTTTTCATACGCTTAATTTATATTTTGATGTACTATTATCTTTAATTGAGGGGCTAAAAGTAACATCCTGTTAAAATATCACAAAACTTTTTTTCACTTTTTTTCATCTTTGTTAACAAATTATTAAATAATCGGCGTTTTTACTGGAGTTTCGGCTTTTAATAATTATTAACGGTTTCTGCACAATATTACAAAAAATAAGATGCGGTGGCGATTTTTTTAATTAAACGGTAGTAGAAATTTTTTAAACGGTCGATTTTAACAAAAATACGGTCGTTCTATATTACCCTAAAATTCAAAAATTAATTCAAATTTTTAGCATTTCGTTGTTTATCGCGTTTTTTATTTTTTTTCATACGCTTTAAAACACCTTTGCTTTGCAAACGTTTATGATGTTCTTTTATAGCTTTCTCCTCTTCTTTCTTTTGTTTACGAGCTTGCTTAGCCTCTATTTTATCTTGCTTACGGTTCTTTTTCTTAGATGCCACCTCATTTTTTGCACCTTCCGATTCTTGTGCAACCGCATGGGTAGCCATTCCTAAGCCAAAAAATAAAATTGCTGAAAATAAAATTTTACGCATTTTTTTGCTTGTATTTAATTACTTCTACTCCAAATTTTGTAAGAAAATCAGCCCCTTCTTCGGTTGGCAGGCCTTTCATTTCGGCATACGAATTCAAATAAATTACTTTCTTAATTCCAACCGTATATATAACACGCGCGCAAGCTATACAAGGTGCCAAGGTTACATAAACGGTGCTTCCTTCTAAAGAAACATTGCTTTTTGTAGCGTATAAAATAGCATTTTGCTCGGCATGTAATGCAAGAGAGCAGCTATTTTTACTATCTCGTGGGCAACCAACCCCAGGCCATTGCTCATCGCAGTTATGCGTACCAGCAGGCGGGCCATTATATCCTACCGAAATAATACGGGTATCTTTGGTAAGAACCGCACCCACATGGGCTTTTACGCAATGAGATTTTTTGCTAAGGTTAATAGCCAAATCCATATAAATATCATCAAACTCGGGCTTATTCATTATTTAC
>CAIXZI010000510.1 GCA_903923915.1 uncultured Bacteroidota bacterium | reverse complement strand
ATACCAGATGTGTGCGTTAATAAATTATGTAAGGTAATTTTATCTCCTAAAGGATAATCAGTAACGTATTTACTTAGCTTATCATCTGTACTAAGTTTGCCTTTTTCTTGCAGCATCATAATAGCCATGGCGGTAAATTGCTTAGATACAGATGCTAATTTAAACTTAGTGGTATTTGTATTAGGCACATTGTAACTATAGTTAGCCATGCCGTAACCTTTACTTAGTAAGGTTTTTCCGTCTTTAGCAATTAATACAGATCCGCAAAACATATTTTTGTTTGTATAAATTTGTATAAGCGAATCTATTTTTTTTGCTTTTTCAACGTCTGTTTGAGCCTTAACAAATGTTACCACAAACATAAGTAAGGCTACTATTAGTAGGATTATTTTTTTCATCAGAATTTTTTTAGAGTGATTATTTAGTTTCTTTTTTGGTATTATCTTCTACTTTAATTCCTTCTGAAGAAATTTGTACGTGCGCATCTTTAGAGTTTACCTCCACGCCATGTTTGTCGATATGCACAGTAGCATTGCTATCATTTATGTTTATTATGTGTTCTGTATCGTCGTCGTCTTTATTATTATTCATCAACTCTTCTTTGGTACAACTTAGGCAGGTTAAGCCATTTGCGGTCATCATCCAATATTTACCTACCATATCATTATCAAAAATGCCGTTTACATTTTCAATATCATACAGTAGTTTTTTTACGCTGTTATCTAAATAAATAATTTTGTTTTTAGGTAGTTTAATTAAAACTTCTACTTCTTGACCTCTATATTTATCTGCAATGCTGAACGAAAAATTAGTGTTAAGCAATAAAACCGAGTCTTGCTGCGCAGCGTTATAGTTAATGTTTTTTGCGCGCAACGAGGCCTCGGTCTTTTGCTTTCCTGCAGCTGTTTTTACCACAAACACAGATACACTATCGTTTTCTGAAGTAATAATTTTTACACGTGGTCTGCCCCACCAAATAGACGGTTGTTTAGTATCATTAACTATCCAATGTTCGCCAGCTATAGGAAATTCTAAATCGGTATCACCTTTTTTATAGTTATTGTCTGCCTTCACAATTAATGTATCGCTATTAGTAAAACGTACATCCATTTGTCTTTTTAATTGTACTTCGTCAGAGAAATCATTTAGTATAGTTAACGATAAATACAAACACATTACTAAGCCCACAAGCCATACTACGCCTGCAGATAAGTTTAACCAACGGTATGAAGTTTTGATGCCAAAAACAAGTTTCATGCCTTTATAAATAAACATACAAAGTGGAACACCAATACACATAACTAACGCGGTTTTAAACCAAAACATAGAAAAATTTTCGCCGGTAAACGCATGTATAAATTCGTTTATAGTAAGCCCTTCTATTTTACCAACGTTTAATACAACAAGTAGAAGCATCACAAAAAACAAAATGCCAAATAACACAAATAAGCCGCCTACAATTTTCGAAATCACTTTAAAAATTCCTTTAAAAATGGTGTAAATAAGATTACCAATTTTATTACCCACACTTTGATTTCTGTTTCCAAAATCTTGTACGCGATTTTTAAATTGTTCAGCTTCTTCTTTTATCGTTTGACTAATTGTATTAATATCTATCGGATCGCCACGCATTTCAAGCTTTTCAGCCGTTGTTTTAGCTTCCGGAATTATTATCCAAAGAATAATGTATAAAATAAACCCTGAACCGAATCCAAAGAATAAAACCACTAAGGCTAAACGAATCCATAAAGGATCTGTATCAAAATAAGATGCAATACCAGAGCAAACTCCACCTAACACTTTGTTATCGCCATCTCTAAAAACACGGCGAGTTTTACTTTTGTAGTAATTGTTTTTTTGATTGCCTGATGCAGCACCCGCTTGTTTTTCATCCGAAGTAGTATCTTCAAAATCGCTTGGCTTACCCATAATGTTTATGGCACTATGTATATCTTCATCTACCAAAACCTGTTTGTCTGCGTTGGTTTTAGCTTTTAATAGTTCTGCTAAACGAGCTTCAATATCAGCTACAATTTCTTCGCAACCTTCTTCGTCTTTAAACTGATTTTTTATGGCAGCTAAATAATCTTTCAGTATCTGATAGGCGTTTTCTTCAATATTAAAGACTAAGCCTGCAAGATTTATGGTTAGTGTTTTGTTCATGGTTTCTATTGTTTTATGTTTTTGCACCATGGTGTTTGCCTGTAGGCTCGGTTCATGGTTGTGTTTTTAATATTTTATTTAGTTTTATTTTCTTTTAGTAGTTTGTTTACGGCGTGTGCCATTTCATCCCAAGTTTTTTCAAGCTCGCTTAATAGAGTTTCACCCTCTTCCGTTAGCTTGTAATATTTACGAGGTGGCCCCGAGGTTGATTCTTCCCAACGATAGGTTAAGTAATTAGCGTTTTTTAAACGGGTTAGCAAAGGGTAAAGCGTTCCTTCCACAATCATCATTTTAGAACTTTTAAGTTGTTCTATAATTTCGGTTGGATAAGCCTCTCCAATTGCCAACACCGATAACGTACACAATTCTAATACGCCTTTGCGCATTTGAGATTGTGTGTTTTCTGTGTTAATGGTTTGTTTCATGTTTAATTTTTGGTTTATATTTTAATTCGATTTTAGTTTACTGGTTAATTGTTATGCAAAGATAAGTGTTTTGTTTACTATTATGCAAAACATAGTAGTAAAATAAGTTCTAATTGATTGATAATTAATTAGATTAATTTTTTGAAAAAATAGAAAAAGTGATTTTTGGAGTTAAAAAACTCTATTTAAGCTTTAATTTTTGACCGGCAGAAAGCTTAGAATTTCTGTTTAATCCGTTCAATTGAAGCAAATCATCTACAGAGATGTTATGCTCGCGCGCTATTTTGTAAAAATAATCACCTTGTTTTACAGTATAACTATCTTCTTTAACAGCCGTATTATCAACGCTTGTAGTCGTAGTTTCGGCAACTAATTTTTTATCTGCAGTAGCGTTTTTATCAGCTAAATTATTGTCAGGTTTTTTTACCGAAGCGGTTGTATCCTTAGGTGAAATAGGCTTTTCGGCTTTATAAATAACTAAACGCCTGCCGGGTTTTAAGCCTTTTTTACCCACTAAATTCCAGGTAGTTATATCGCCAACGGTAACACCATATTTGCGTGCAATGGTGCTAAGTCGCTCGCCAGGCTTTACTACGTGTGAGATTTGTATTTCTTTTACTTGTGTTTGCACCAGCATTTTTTGCTCTTCGCTTTGTTTACGAAGCATAGCATAAATTTCTTCTTCGTTGGTAACAAACTTACCAATTACGCTTTTGGGCATGGTAAGTAAATTACCACCCGCGGGTATAATTTGCTTTTTATAAATAGGATTAAAATATTGAATTTCTTCAACCGCTACATCTAAAACGCCTGCCAGTTGCTGAAAAGACAGTGGTTCTTTAATAACAACGGTATCTAATTCAAAGTAGGTTTTACGAGGTACATCCGGATAAATATTATGCTCGGGATAATAATTCATCACGTAGTTTGCTGCAATAAATGCCGGCACATAAGCCTGAGTTTCTAAAGGAAGATAAGGCCTGATTTCCCAATATGTTTTTTTGCCTCCACTACGGCGAATAGCACGGTTAATAGTGCCAGGACCTGCATTGTAAGCCGCCAATACCATTTGCCAATCGTTAAACATTTTGTATAAAAACTGTAAATATTCTGCAGCTGCAACGGTTGCCTTGTATGGGTCTGCACGTTCATCAATATAAGATGTAACATTTAAACCATATAATTTTCCAGTAGGGTACATAAACTGCCAAAGTCCGGCAGCACCGGCACGAGAACGCGCCACAGGGTTTAAAGCAGATTCTATAACAGCTAAATTTTTTAATTCTAAAGGGATATTGTATTTATCAAAAACCTCTTCAAACATGGGGTAATATAATTGTGATAAACCTAACATTCTGCTTACCAATGTGCGCCTTCTCAAATACATTTCAAGATAAGGTTTTACGGTAGCGTTAAACTGCAAATCAAATGGAGAGGCTGCATCTAATTTGGCTAAGCGATTTTCATATACAAAATCTTCGCAACGTGGTATAGAATCTGCGGCGTAGCCAAATTTATTTTTAAACGACACCGGTTTTCCATATAATTTATCCAACACTTTTTTAGTAGCCAAACTATCTAAAGCGGCGGCAATAGGATCATCCTGCGCGGTATAATGCTGCGCAAATCCACTCGAAAAAATGGTTAAAAAAATAAGTATGTATAAAAGGTAATTCCTCATTTTATATAATAACGCACATTAGTTAGAAATGTTGCATTTACAATACTATAAATATATTTTAATAAATAACGTTTTTTTAACGTTCACTTATTAAAGAAATTTTGTTAAAAAGAAATCTAAATGCCTCAAGAGCTCTTATTTTACTGATAAATATACGAATTATTTCTTATAAGTTCCGTATTTATCAATCAGATAAATAAATGAGTTGATGGTTGCTGCGCCTAATTCTAATTCGCGTTTGTTAACGTTTTCAAAAATATCATCTGCTGTGTGATGAAAATCAAAATAGCGTTGCGAATCGGGTTCTAAACTAAATTGCGGCACTCCCGCTTTTACTAATTCACCGATGTCAACGCCGCCACCACCTTGTTTTATAAAAACAAAATAAGGATCAAAAAGTGGTTGCCATTTTTTATAATAAAGTAGTGTGTCTTTTTTTGCATCAATGCCAATGGCTTTTGGAGTAAAACCTCCCATATCGCTTTCTAAGGCAGCAATATGTTTTTTATTTTCTTTTGCCGCCATAGCTGCGTAGCTTTTGCCACCGCGCGTTCCATTCTCTTCATTCATAAAAGCAACAGCACGTATGGTACGTTTATTTTTAACCCCCAATTTTTTAAAAGAAGATAGAACTTCTATACTTTGTACAATGCCTGCGCCATCATCGTGTGCGCCCTCGCCAAGGTCCCAACTATCAAGGTGTCCGCCAACTACAATTATTTCGTTTGGAGTTTCATTTCCTCTAATTTCGCCCACAACGCTGTAAGAAGGCTCATCGGGCAATGTTTTGCAATCAGAAAACAAATGAAGTTCTAAATTTTTATTTTGTGATAGCAGAGTATTTAATCGTTTGGCTCCTTTGGCACTAATGGCAAATGCAGGAATTTTTTGTTGAACTAAAGTATCATACTTCATCGTACCTGTGTGCGGAAAATCATTATTAGAAGTTGTCATAGATTTTGTAATAGATGCTACAGCGCCGTATTTTGCAGCCATAGATGCGCCGCTTCGGTATTTAACGGCTTTGCCATAAGCGCTACCGGTATGCACAAAATTTTGATCAAACGATACATTGTAAAAAACAATATTGCCTTTTATTTTTTCTGCGCCTAGTTTCTCTAACTCATCAAAAGAAAATACCTCAATTACCTTAGCGGTTATGCCTTGTGTTGGTGTTGCAACCGAGCCACCTAAAACACATATTGCAAATGATTCTAAATTGTTTTTTGAGTTACCGTTTACATAACATTGTTCTTTTTTACCTCTTACCCAATGCGGCACCATGCAAGGAACTAAATAAACTGTATCAGCCCCGGCTTTTACCATAGCTTGTTTTGCCCACTCTACAGCCTTTTCAGCTTGTTTGCTGCCGCTTAAACGAGCGCCTACATCTTTACAAAGACTATGTAAGTTTACATACGAAGCGCTTTCTGTTAAATGATACGAATAAATTTTTCGAATACTAAGAGAATCTTCATTTTTCTGAGCAAACAAAAAATTGGCAAGAAATATCAGTAAAATGGCAATTCTCATAATAAAATACCGGTAAACCCTATTAGAATTTAGCCCTTACTTTACGAGATCTTTTTTTGTTCTTTTCAAAGAAGAAAGAACCGTATCTGCTTTTATAGAAACTACCGTGCCCGCGTATTACGTAACTGTAATTAAGTGTCATAGACATGTAAGTATCGTTATGCTTAGGGTCTCCACGTTTTTGACTTGGATTAGCTTGATT